>JADFVY010000239.1 GCA_015222795.1 Pseudomonadota bacterium
ATCGCCAACATGCGCTATTCGATCTCCAACACGGCCGAATATGGCGACTATGTCAGCGGCCCGCGCATCGTCACCGACGAGACCAAGAAGGAGATGAAGCGCATCCTGGAGGACATTCAGTCGGGCAAGTTCACCCGCGACTGGATGCTGGAGAACGAAGTTGGCCAGACCAGCTTCAAGGCGACGCGGCGACGCGAATCCGAACATCCCATCGAGGAAGTCGGCGAACGCCTGCGTGGCATGATGCCCTGGATCACCGCGAACCGCCTGGTGGACAAGAGCAAGAACTAAAACAACGGATATATATCCGTTCATGCGGGGCGCGGCTGTAAAGGCCGCGCCCCGTTTTCGTTTCGCGTGTCACGGCACTACACCCATTGATGAAAATCGTTGCGCCAGCCTGTGGAAAAGTCGTAAAGCTTAATTAATGGTCCGATCGGACAAGCCGTGAAATCATTGCGTGCAAGTGCACTTTATATATCGGCTTGTTGCGGTGGAGTTTAGGGATTATTTAACTAAACTGGTCGTATCAAGACATTGCGGCGAACAACAGAATCACGAGCGAGTAACGCGTATATGCACGGAATCGATTATATCGCTTTCGGGACCGGTGTGGATAACACCGGCGCTTACGCGCGCGCGCTCGGCCGTACACGGCGCCCGGACCCGTCCGGGCGTTTTGTGGTTTTCGATCTGCCCGGCAGTGGATTGCTTCTTCGACTTACTCGCCCCTGTGCGTGACGGGCCGCCCTGTATAGGCGGTGCGCGTTCAGGGGAACAGTTGCGAAGATTTCAACCGCTGACCGAAGCAGAGGAACCTGAATGATGACCAAGACGACCGGAACAATGCAGCCTGACCAGAATCGCGACGAAGCGAACCACATCAGAATTTTCGACACCACCTTGCGTGACGGCGAGCAGTCACCGGGTTGCTCGATGAATCTGGAAGAAAAGCTGCGTGTCGCCCGTGCGCTGGAAGCCATGGGCGTCGACATTATCGAAGCCGGTTTCCCGATCGCGTCCAACGGCGATTTCGAAGCAGTGAGCGAGATCGCCCGCACCGTGAAAAATTCCACCGTGGCCGGCCTGTCCCGCGCCAACAAAAAAGATATCGACCGCGCCTGGGAAGCCCTGAAACATGCGGCCCGCCCGCGCATCCACAACTTCATTTCCACCAGCCCGCTGCATATGGAATACAAGCTGCAGATGGAGCCGGGCGCGGTGCATGACCTGATGGTGGACTCCATCTCCTATGCACGGAACCTGTGCGATGACGTGGAATGGAGTCCCGAGGACGGCACCCGCACAGAGCATGATTTCCTGTGCCGCTGCGTGGAGTCCGCGATCAAGGCGGGCGCCAGCACAATCAATGTTCCCGATACCGTTGGCTACACCACGCCGGAAGAATTCCACGAATTGATTGCGATGCTGATGAACCGGGTTCCCAACATCGACAAGGCGATCATCTCGGTCCATTGCCATAACGATCTGGGCCTGGCGGTGGCCAATTCGCTGGCTGCCATCCGCGCCGGCGCCCGCCAGGTCGAATGCACCATCAACGGCATCGGCGAGCGCGCCGGCAATGCCGCGATGGAAGAGATCGTCATGGCGTTAAAGGTGCGCGGCGATATTATGCCGTACTACACCAATGTGAAAACCGAGCAGATCACACCGGCCAGCCATTTGATTTCCACCATCACCGGCTTCAGCGTTCAGCCCAACAAGGCGATCGTCGGGGCCAATGCATTCGCCCATGAATCCGGCATCCATCAGGATGGCATGCTGAAACATGCCGGGACCTATGAGATCATGACGCCGGAATCGGTTGGGCTGAGCAAATCGACCCTGGTGATGGGCAAGCATTCCGGCCGCGCGGCCTTCAAGTCCAAGCTGGCCGAGTTGGGCTACGAGCTGGGCGACAACGAGATGCAGGACGCTTTCGTACGCTTCAAGGATCTGGCCGACAAGAAGAAGGATGTCTATGACGAGGACATCATAGCCTTGGTCGACGATCAGATGATGCGCGCCAACGACCGCATCCAGTTCGTGTCGCTGCAGGTTATCGCCGGCTCGAAAGGTCCGCAGTCGGCGGAACTGGAGCTGACTATCGATGACGCGTTGAAATCGACCAAATCGACTGGCGACGGCCCGGTGGACGCAACCTTTAACGCCATCAAGGCGCTGTTCCCCCACGAGGTGAAACTGCAGCTCTATCAGGTACATGCGGTGACCGAGGGAACGGATGCCCAGGCCCAGGTGACGGTACGTCTGGAAGAAGACGGCAAAACCGTCAACGGCCAGGGCGCGGATACGGATACGCTGGTGGCTTCGGCCAAGGCGTATATACACGCTTTGAACAAACTTCTGGTCAAACGGGAAAAATCGGTTCCGGCGGCTATGTCCGCCTGAGCCACATGACGCGATAAATTATAAGGACGTGAAAATGATCATCATCGAACTCAATAACTCGCGGAGGCGTGCGTAGCACATGCTTGGTCGACTTTTTGGCGTACTCTCCAACGACATGGCGATCGATCTGGGGACAGCGAATACACTGGTCTACGTGAAGGGCCGCGGAATTGTCCTCAACGAGCCATCGGTCGTTGCGATCGCCCATGTCAAGGGGCGCAAGCAGGTGCTGGCGGTCGGCGACGAGGCCAAGATGATGCTCGGCCGCACGCCCGGCAACATCCAGGCCATCCGGCCACTGCGCGACGGCGTCATCGCCGATTTCGACGTCGCCGAAGAGATGATCAAGCATTTTATCCGTAAGGTGCATAACCGCCGTTTCGGCACCAGCCCGCAGGTTATCGTCTGCGTGCCTTCCGGATCCACCGCGGTTGAACGCCGCGCGATCCAGGAATCGGCCGAGGCCGCGGGCGCGCGCCGGGTATTCCTGATCGAGGAACCGATGGCGGCCGCGATCGGCGCCGGCCTGCCGGTGACCGAACCGACCGGATCGATGATCGTCGATATCGGCGGCGGCACGACCGAGGTCGCGGTGCTGTCGCTGGGCGGTATCGTCTATGCCCGCTCGGTCCGCGTCGGCGGCGACAAGATGGACGAGGCGATCATTTCCTACATTCGCCGCAACTTCAATCTGCTGGTTGGCGAAAGCAGCGCCGAGCGGATCAAGAAGGAAATCGGCACTGCCTGCGCGCCGGAAGACGGCGAGGGCCGAACCGTGGAGATCAAGGGCCGTGACCTGATGAACGGCGTGCCGAAGGAGCTGATTATCAGCCAGCGCCAGATCGCCGAGGCCCTGGCCGAACCGGTCAGCTCGATCATCGAGGGTGTCAAGACGGCCCTGGAACATACCGCGCCGGAACTGGCCGCCGATATCGTCGACAAGGGCCTGATACTAACCGGCGGCGGCGCGCTTCTGGGCAACCTCGATTTCGTGCTGCGGCATGCAACCGGACTGCCCGTCTCGATCGCCGACGACCCGCTTTCCTGCGTAGCGCTGGGCACCGGACGCTGCCTTGAGGAGATGCGAACCCTTAAGGACGTTTTAATCAGTTGAGGTATATAGTTAACAGGGCACAAGGTATAGATTGCGAACAAAGGTTAAGGTAAAAACAGGATGTTGAGACAGAGGTCGGGCCGGTTGATGCGCGCGTCATTGTCTATCAGACAGGGCGCGCACCGATCGACATTTGCGCTTTTCCTGCTGCTTTCGGTCGGTATCATGCTGATCGGCAAGGCTGACCCAGCGCTGTACGAACGCACCCGCATGGCTATCGCCGACATCGCGACGCCGTTCATCGGCGCGCTGTCCAGCCCGGTCGTGGCGGGCGCGGAGCTTATCGAGGAAGGCAAGTACCTGCTCGCCGCCTATGACGAGAACACCGCGCTGCGCGATGAGAACGAGCGTTTGCGGCGCTGGCATGCCGCCGCGCAGGGGCTACAAAGCGAAAACGCGCGGCTGCGCGGCCTGCTGCACTTTACACCGAAAACCGAAGCAACCTTCATCACCGGCCGGGTCATCGGCGATTCCGGCGGCGCCTTCCTGCGCAGCGTTCTGGTCGATATCGGCGGTCGCGACGGTGTGCGCAAGGGCGTCGCGGCGATCGACGGCAACGGACTTGTCGGGCGGGTCGCCGAGGTTGGCCAGCGGTCCGCGCGGATACTTCTGATTACCGACCTCAACAGCCGCATCCCGGTCCTCGTGGGCGAAAATCGCGAACGCGCCATCCTGGCTGGCGACAACAGCGACTATGCGAAGCTGGCCTATCTTAGACCCGAACGCAGCATCGCGGCGGGCGACCTGATCGTGACATCCGGCCATGGTGGCGCTTTCCCGGCGGGGCTGCCGGTTGGCGTTGTCGTATCCACCGGCGAGGGTAGCAATAGCGAATTACGCGTGCAGCCCTTCCTGACACCAGACCGAATGGAATTTGTGCGGCTGATGGATTTCGGCCTGACGGGCGTTCTGCAGGACCACGACCTCGGCCTGACAAGCCAGTAGTATTAGCATGAGCGGTTCGCCCTGGAGCAGCTTCGATCTCGCCGCACGGAACAGTACTCCGACGCTGCTGTTGCTGTTTCTGGTCGTTCTCGGCCAACTACCCTTCTCATTGCCCGGCGATTCCGCGGTAACACCCTATTTCGTGCTAATGGCCGTGTTTTACTGGGGCCTGCACCGCCCGGACCTGCTGCCGGCGATCGTCGTTTTTATTGTCGGTTTATTGCAGGACGCGCTGGAGGGTGAGCCATTTGGCGTGAACGCCTTCGTACTGATTGCGGTATACTGGTTCGTGGCGTCGCAACAGCGTCACATCGGCGGTCGGCCCTTTCTGGTTTTATGGCTGGTATTCGCCTCGGTCGGACTGGTGGCGGCATGCTTGCGCTGGCTGCTGGTTTCCACCCTTACGACCACCCTGATCATGCCCTGGTCCGTCGCCTTTGAATATTTGATGACCGTGGCCCTGTATCCGGTACTGATCATCGCCTTCGTGCTGGCGCAAAAAACACTGCCGCGCGGCGGCGGTGGCGACTTTATGGACTGATTCCGGTAAATGGCGGAAAAAAGCAGAACCAATATATTTGCCCGCCGGGCCGCGCTGTTGGCCGGCGGCAAGCTGCTGCTGCTGGCGGGACTGGGCGGGCGCCTTTATTCACTGCAGGTGGTGGAGGGCGAGCACTATCGTCAGTTGGCAGACGACAACCGCGTCAATCTCCGTCTGCTGCCGCCGCCCCGCGGCTATATTGTCGACCGCTACGGTGAACCGCTGGCTGTCAACACGCTGTACTACCAGTTGAATCTGAGACCGGATCAGGCCGGCGATATCCAGGCTACACTGGACGCGTTATCGCGTGTCATCGATATTTCGCCTGCGGAACGCAAACGGATTGAGCGCAAGATCAAAAGGAGCAAGCGGAATTTTCTGCCGGTTCCGATACGTCAGGAACTACCATGGGATGAAGTAAGCCGGATCGAGGTCAACTCGCCCGACCTTCCAGGCATAGCCATCGAACCGGAATTGGGGCGTTTTTACCCGCAGGGCGATGTGACGGCGCATGTGGTCGGCTATGTCGGCGCGGTCAACGAGACGGAACTGGCGGACGATTCGGATCGAGCGCTGGAACTGCCCTCCTACCGGATCGGCAAGACCGGCATTGAAGACAATTACGAGAAGGGCCTGCGCGGCAAGGTGGGAACCAAGGTAGTCGTGGTCAATAATCTCGGACGCGAGATCGAGGAAGTATACGACCAGCGGGTCGAGGCGGAACCGGGCCACGATATCGTAATGACCCTGGATGTGGGGCTGCAGCGCTTCATCATGGACCGGCTGGCCGACCAGCACGCCGCCGCCGTGGCCGTCATGGAGGTGAACACGGGCGCGGTTCTGGCGCTGGTCTCCACGCCCGGCTACGACGCCAACCTGTTCCCCAACGGCATCGGGCACGCCGATTGGGCGAAAATTCGCGATGATCCGTACAGGCCCCAGACCAACAAGGCCGTTACCGGGCAATATGCCCCGGGTTCCACCTTCAAAATGACGGTCATGCTGGCGGCGCTGGAGGCCGGTATCGGCGCCGGCTTCACGGCCAATTGCAAGGGTTATATCGAATACGGCGAACGCAGGTTCCATTGCTGGAAACGATGGGGGCACGGCCCGGTCAACATAACCAGGAGCATCCGCCAGTCCTGCGATATATTCTATTACGAACTGGCGCAGAAGCTGGGCATCGACCGAATCGCCAAGATGGCGCGCCGGCTGGGCCTGGGGACACATACCGGCATCGACATCACCGGAGAATATCCCGGCGTCATTCCCGACGAGGGCTGGAAGCAGGCGACGGTCGGCGATTACTGGCGCGGCGGCGATACGCTGGTGGCCGCCATTGGCCAGGGTTACGTGCTGGCCACGCCCATTCAACTGGCGCAGATGGTGGCGCGAATTGCGACCGGCAAGGCGGTAACGCCCCACCTGACCCGCGACCTGTTCGTGGGAGACCAGGTGCGCGTGCGCCCCGAACCCGAGTTCGAATCGCTGGGACTGAAGGACTCATCGCTGAAAATAGTGCGCACCGCGATGGGCCAGGTGGTGAACCATGAGGAAGGCACCGCGCGAAGGTCAAGGCTTACCGATTCGGCCTGGCAGATGGCGGGCAAGACCGGCACCTCGCAGGTGCGCGGCATCTCCAAAGCCGAACGGGAGCAAGGGGTGCTGAAAAACAAGGATATCGACTGGCTGCTCCGCGATCATGCCCTTTTCGTCGCCTATGCCCCGATCAAGGAGCCGCGCTATGCGGTTTCGGTGTTGGTCGAGCATGGCGGCGGTGGATCGGTCGCGGCAGCGCCGGTGGCCCGCGACATCATGCTTGAATTGGAAAAGCGCGAACTGCAACTGGCCGCCGGCGAATGGCCGTCGCGCGTCGCACTGGGCGATTATTCCAGGCACGCCAAGGGGCAAGGCTGATCATGGCGGGTCTTTTCCAGCGTCCAGGCGAAATGAAATTACAGGAGCGGTTCGGCCAGATCAGCTGGTCGATGGTGTTTTTTATCGTCATTGTCGGCTGTATCGGTATCGCCATGCTCTATTCCGCGGCCGACGGCGATATGGACCCTTGGGCCAAACGGCATTTGTTTCGTTTCCTCATCGGCATGGCGGCGCTGATCGCGGTGGCGGTAATCGATCTGCGCATATGGCTTCAATATGCCTATGTGGTTTACGGCATGGCGCTGGTGCTGTTGGTCGGCGTGGAGATCGCCGGCAAGGTCGGCATGGGGGCGCAACGCTGGATCGACCTGAAATTCTTCCTGCTGCAGCCGTCGGAAGTCATGAAGGTGGGGTTGGTGCTCGCGCTGGCCCGCTATTTCCATACCGTCAGTTACGAGAACACCGGGCGCATACTTTATCTGATCATACCCACGGTGATGATCCTGACCCCGGTTGGACTGGTGCTGCGCCAGCCGGACCTGGGCACGGCAGGCATGATGATGGTGGGCGGCGTGGCAATGTTCTTCCTGGCCGGCGTGCGCATGTGGAAGTTCATTCTAGGCGGCATACTGGGGCTGGCGGCGATACCGCTGGCCTGGAAATTCATGCTGCGCGATTACCAGAAGGATCGGGTCCTGACCTTCCTGGATCCCGCCAACGATCCGACCGGCGCTGGTTATCACATCATGCAGTCCCAGATCGCGCTGGGCTCGGGTGGCCTGACCGGGCGGGGCTTCCTGCAGGGCACGCAAAGCGGTGGGGGTTTCCTGCCGGAAAAACAAACCGATTTCATCTTCACCATGCTGGCCGAGGAATTCGGCCTGCTGGGCGGGCTGGGCATGATCGGGCTGTATATAATCATCCTGGGTTACGGCTTCGCCATCGCGTTCCGGTCACGCAACCATTTCGGCCGGCTGGTGGCGCTGGGATTGACCACGACAATCTTCCTTTACGTCTTCATCAATGTGGCGATGGTGATGGGAGTAGTGCCGGTGGTCGGCGTGCCGTTGCCGCTGGTGTCCTACGGCGGCACCGCGATGCTGACCGTGATGGTCGCCTTCGGCCTGATCATGTGCGTCTACGTCCACCGCGACCTGCGCCTGACCCGCGGCGGCCTGGACGAAGACGACTAGTGGAGTAAATCTAACGGATGGCACCCTTGCAACACGTTGCGCCGCCTCCATATAAAGCACGCCGCAACAAAAGGATGACAAGCCGAACCGGCTTTGTTATACCCCCGGCGCGGGCGCATAGCTCAGTTGGTAGAGCAGCTGACTCTTAATCAGCGGGTCGTAGGTTCGAGCCCTACTGCGCCCACCATAAAAACAAAGACTTAGCGGATTTCCGCTAAGTCTTTTTGCTTTTCGGGTAACCTGTCGGGTAACACCAATCAGGTTTTGGCACGCTACCCTGTCCGCCAAATACTGGATGCCATAAACACCAAATTGCAGAAGAGTCTGGACATAACTTCCGGTTAACGTGACCAAGCCGTCAAGCGCGCGGTCCGACCGGGCATGCGGGCTTGCGCTGGATCAAGGACAGG
>JADFVY010000005.1 GCA_015222795.1 Pseudomonadota bacterium
GGTGACATTGAGCTGAAGCTCCGCCTCGTCAACGCCGAAATACCAGTCATGGTCCTGGCCGTCATCGGCCGCCGTGGCGTTCCACTGCACCAAGGACTCGGCATGCGCCGGAGAATCGACTCCAACTGCAGTAATATCAGTGGTATTCCACGTGCTTTTTGTTGTTAACGCCGCGCGGTCCTGATCAACCCAGTAGAACTGGAAGTTTGCGTTACCGGTCAGCTTCCAGGTCGGCGCTTCGGCCGCGCCGGCGGCGCCGGCAATAAGGGCAGTCGCACCAATCAGGGCGGTGCTGCCAAAAAGTCCCTTTTTCATGAGTCTCTCTCTAAAAATGTTAAACTTGTTAAAGCCCATCGCCGATCTTTACGACATATTCTGGATAACCAAAATTCATGGAAGCAACCCAATATGCCACGACGACGATTTGCTGGGACCCATAACACCCCCGCCGAAACCGATATGCAAGACAAAAACACACTCGGAGATTCGATTGTTCGGGTACTGTTGCAACGATGCAACGGATTTATGCCCTTGGAATTGCTTGATCGAGCTAGAATGCTCTTCTGAATTATTTTCGGCCGGATTTTGCGACAGCAAGCGAGGCTCCAGCGGCAGGACTCGGCGCCCCTTGGCGGTATCGAGCACCAGGCCGCCGGCATCGTCGAGGTTCTCGATCAAACCCGTGACCAGTTCCTCGCCGATTATCTACACGGTATCAGGGCTGTTAGACTAGGCAAACGCCCTCTGAAACGGGGTGAAGGTCGGGCCCGGAGGGACGTCCATGGCGGCCCTGGCCAGCGCCTTGCCGTCCAGCGCCATCGTATGCTCGCAATCGCAGAGCAGTATCCGTCTGCCGTTGATTTCCATTTATTCGTTTCCTCTCCCGCCGTTTGCCGGCCTGTTAGTGACGCCACCCGCGATGAAATAGCACGCCGCGCCGCCGATACCACGGCGCGGCCCCCGGCGGAAGCCCATGCGGGCCGGAAAAGGGCGGCGGGTTGTAACGGCTATTCCGATTCTGTAGAGATATGTTCCGGTCTGGCGCGCCATTGCGCCGGGTGTTTTGCGACGGTGCCGGAGCAGAGCCGATATAACCAGCGACCATGTGAAAATGGCGCCGACCGCCGGGACGTTTATATGAGGAAGGGTATCCGTGGCCGTTGATCCCAACGAACTATTGGAGAAAGGGAAAACCGCATTTAACGCCGGCAAACTGGAGACGGCGAAGGCGCTGTTGCAGCAGGTCGTTGCTTGGCCTCACCAAGCGGCCATTGCCCATTCTTTTCTTGCCTATATCGCAATGAACAGGAGAGATTCGTCGGCCGCAACAGGGCATGCCCGACAGGCCGTCGCGGCGGACCCCATGGAGCCGCGGGCCCAGGAAACACTGATAGAAATGCAGGCATTGTCCCAAGACACAGTGGCTTTGCTGGATGAATGCCGCCGGGCTGCGGCGGAGTGCCCGGATGATTTCGGCTCGGTCTATCGGCTGGGTGTCCTGTTGTTCAAGATGGAACATGTGGAGGAATCCATCGAGATGCTGCGGCGCGCCCTGGAGCTGGCGCCGGAAACCTATTTCATTGAATTCAAAATTGCCCAGACACTGTTCGAGAGCAAGAAGTTTGTCGACGTGCTTTCGGTTATAAGCGTAATGCGGCGCAGAGGCGTGGACACGGCGGAGGTTCACGAGTTGGCGGGAAAGGTCCTGTTGGAACTCAAGCAACCGGGGGACGCCGCCAGGGCATACAGCCGCGCGCTGGAAAGAGATGCGGACAACTACAATCACCATGCCGGGTTGTCGCAGGCGCTATTCCGCACAAGACGGTGGGATGACGCGCGGGAGGTTACGAGAAACTTCCTGAGACAATTCAATGCCTACACACAGCCGGCGAAAAACCCGGAGGCCCACGTTTTGGTGCTCAGCAGCGTTGGATCGCGTAATTGCTATATAAATGCGGTTTTGGACAAAAAACAAATGTTCATAATGGGAAATTCTCCCAGCCAGATACCGGGGGGTAGGAATACTTATCATTACACCTGTATTCAGCACCCGGATATGCTGGCGGCGGCGAGGGCGCTGGGCCCGATCGATGTAATTATTAACAATATGGCGGGCGCGGAAGATTCCATTAAACGAGGGCACGGGTTGAACGTGCGGGAA
>JADFVY010000240.1 GCA_015222795.1 Pseudomonadota bacterium
CCTTTTTATTGTCGGCAGGCAGTCTGAACTGAAAAGCTATATAAAAGATGAATCGGTGAGGTCGATCTAATGCAAACGGGGCATGTGCCTGATACAGACCGGAAGGTCCAGCAGCCAGCAATGATTATTGCTGGACCCAGGGCAGGCCGGCGACCTTCCAGCCATTTGATGTTCCGCGATGTTTGGCGCCGTCCATATCACCTTCGAAGCCGTCGGATATGTTGTAGCAGGGGCCGAAACCGGCGGCGGTCAGGGAAATAGAAGCATCGCGCGACCGCACGCCCGAACGGCAGAGCAGCAGCAAGGGCCGATCACGGGTGACGCCCTCGGCCTCAACGTGAGGCACGAAATCCGGATTTACGTCCATGTTCGGCCACTGATTCCATTGCACGCAGGCCACGGTGCGGCCCAGTTGAGACAGGTCGGGAAGGCCGACATAAATCCATTCGGCGATCGTGCGCACATCGATCAACAAAGCTTCGGAATCCTCTTCCAGAAACTTCCATCCCTCAGCGGACGTCAGGTCGCCTTCATATCCCTTGTTCAACAGCAAAGTGCATTCTCCACTAGTTCGTCGAAACACCATGATGGCGCTGTGTGAACCCTTGGTCCAGTCCATATCGCATAAAATATCGGCGGCGGTTCGCCGCAGGCCGGTATTAATTTATTCAGGCCGCCGAAAGAACACGCGCACTCGACGTTTTTGCATCCGCGATCAATGTGGCAATTGTGGCGGCGGCGAGTTTTTGAACTGCTTTCGGAACATCAAATGGGCGCTAAACTACTCACCGTAACAATTTAAAATATTACGTGAACAGCATGGTTAAAACTATATAGTCCATTGAATAAAAAGCTTTTTTAGTGTATAATGTTTGATGACCGCCGAGCAAATATGGCAAAAGCGCCAATTTGTGGCCGAAATATGGCAAGGCGATGGAATAAACCGATTTGGGCCGCGTTGTTTTGGTGAGTTTTGGAGTCGGCGGCCGGGTGTAGAGATGGCAGTCGTTATAGCGTGGCGCGGAGAAAAAGATGTCAGGAATAAGCGCTAAAGGGCTGGACGTAGGTAGGAAGAGCCCTTTGTTGACAATAGCGATCATGTTGGCCGTCATTTTCATGGCGGCCGCATGTTCTTCCGGCACGACGGTTTCTTCCGGCGTGGCGGATGCCAAGCAGCCAGCGGGCGATACAATGTTGGCCTTGCAGGCTGTTTCAGCGCCTGGGGAGACGCTGAAACAATTAGGCGCCAGTTCACCGGCGCATTCGATTCCACTTGAGGGAACGCTGGCCGACATGCTGGGTAATCCCGGCTCTGCGGTCTATCGCAACAGCGCTGCGGGGTGGTCCGTGCCGACGGATATTTCAGTTGCCACGGTATACCGGAACCGCGGTAATCGGCCGATATGGGTTTCGAGCGACGGTCGGTTTACCCCGCGGGGCGCTTTGCTGATCGACCGATTGACTGATGCCAGGGTGGACGCGTTGGATCCGGCAGCCTATCGCACGGAAACAATTCGCAAAGCCATGGCGCAGGGCGACGCGGTTGGGCTTTCCGCCGCCGAATTGATGTTAAGCGAGGCACTGGTGCGGTATTCGGCTGATCTTTGGGACAGAAAAAACAAGGATATCAGCCTCCTGGCGCGCGCCGCCTCGACCGAGAATTTCGGCGCGTTTCTAAAGGATATAGCGCCCGCGGACCTCACTTATGGGCGGCTGCGCGATGCTCTTGGGAAATATAATGCAATCGTGATGGTCGGCGGATGGGAAACCATCCCGGGGGGCGGGACGCTGCGTTCTGGCGCATCGGATAGTCGCGTTCCCGCTCTTCGCCGCCGACTGGCTTTTTCCGGCGATTTGCCGGAGGACGGGGATACGGAAATAACCTATTTCGACGGTGAATTGGAAAAAGCCGTAAAGCGATTTCAGGCGCGTCACGGCCTGACTCCGGACGGGGCGGTTGGCCCCAAAAGTCTCACGGTCCTGAACGTGCCCGCGGAAGTTCGGGCCGAACAGCTTGCCGCGAATTTGCGCCTACAACGCAAACCCGAATCGCGGTTCGGCGACCGCGCCATTGTGGTCAATGTCGCCGCGTATGAGATGGTGGTGTACGACGGCGGCAAGGAAATTCTGCGCAGCCGGACCATCATCGGTAAGCCCGGCCGTGAGACGCCCCGGCTGGTCAGCGAGCTGAAATGGCTGGAGATCAATCCGACATGGACACCGCCCAGCCGCATCGCGATCGAGGAAATCATGCCGAAACTGCGCCGTGACGGACCCGAATATCTCGAAAAGCGTGGGTTCCGTCTCTTCGACGCGCAGTCGCGCGAAATCGATGCCGAAACACTGGACCTGGCTTCAATAAAGGGGAGAAGGCTGCCCTTCACCCTGCGGCAGGATCCGGGCCCGCGCAATCCGCTGGGCAACGTCAAATTTAATTTCCCGAACAACGAGGCGATCTACCTGCACGACACGTCGACGCCCCGCCTGTTCAATCGGGCCAACCGCGCGATCAGCCATGGTTGCGTGCGTGTCGAGGCCGCCGCGGAATTGGCGAGGCTGCTGCTGCAGGCAGAAGGCTGGACGCCGGCCGACTACGAAAAAATCGTGAAGGCGGGCAAGACATATCGGGTCAAACTGCACAATCCGATGCCGCTTCATATCATCACGCGGACCGCCTGGGTTGACGAGAATAACGGCGTGCAATTCAGAAACGACCCTTATGTAAAAAGCAACAAACTGCAAGTTGCCTCAAATTAAGAAAAAAAGTTAACAAGAAATATCCAGGTGGAAACTTTCTGTAAACCTTTGTAGAAGATAGTGGCCCTGTTCAATCGGCTGGGGAGACGGTTGACGTTCCGAGATTTATGGTTAACATCGGGCGCAATGGCTATGAAGAGTTTCTCCAAGGGGGTTGCGGGCAAAGGAATCGGGCGGCGCTCGGTTCTGCGTTGCGGCTTGGCCGGACTGGTCGGCATCGTGGCCAGCCCCGCGCTGGCGGCTCTCGAAAGCGCCAGCGAGCGGAAGCTTGCATTACACAATCTCCATACGGGCGAGACAATTCGCACCACATTCTGGGCCGATGGCGTATTCCAGATCGACGCCTTGCGCGATATCGATTTTGTGCTGCGTGATTTCCGGACAGGCGAGGTTGAGGAGATCGACCCGCAACTGCTGATTCTGCTGCACAGAATTTCTCAAACGACTGGAAATAGTGAGCCGTTCGACGTCATCTCCGGTTACCGCTCGCCGAAAACCAACGCAACGCTGGCCAGCAACAGCAGCGGCGTCGCCAAACGCAGCCTGCATATGCAGGGCATGGCGGTTGATGTCGGTCTGCCGGGCATGAAGCTGGCGCATCTGCGGGATGCGGCAAAGTCGTTACAGGCCGGGGGCGTCGGCTATTATCCGAAGAGCAATTTTATCCACGTCGATACCGGGAAAGTCCGTTACTGGTAGAATCCAGGGTAACGGGACTGTGTTGGCGGCGGGCTTGACCCTGCCTGGTGGACGAGATCAACTGTCTCAATGACTGAACTGCTATCGACAATCACCTGTCACGAATGCGGGCATGTGAAAACCGAAATCATGCCAACCGATTCCTGCCAATTTTTTTACGAATGCACGGGCTGCGGCAAGGTATTGCGGCCGCTTGCCGGCGACTGTTGCGTTTTTTGCTCCTATGGCACGGTTCCCTGTCCACCGATCCAGGACGCCGCTGCGCGAGGCGACAATGCCGGATGTTGTGGGTGAACTGCCGCGTGAAGCCGGCGCCTATGTTCTCCTGATCCGCCTTGCCACCCAATTGGACCTGGATATATCCGCCTTCAGTGGGAAGAGCCTTCTCCCTGGCCTGTATGCCTATTGTGGCAGCGCATACGGACCCGGCGGCATTCGCGCGCGGGTGTCCCGCCATCTGCGAAATGACAAGCCCATGCGATGGCATGTGGACCGGTTGACGGCGGCTGGCCGGGTGGAGCAGGTCGGCATCCGGATCGGTGGCCGGGAGTGCGATCTGGTTGGAGAGTTGCTGACCCGCGGAAGCCTGGCGGAGTTGCCGGGATTTGGCAGTTCCGATTGCCGCACCTGTCCGGCGCACTTACTATCCTTGCCGGATGGCAAGAATTTGCCGGAGGAAATATTCGACCTTGTCATTTCATGCGATTGGGAAG
>JADFVY010000021.1 GCA_015222795.1 Pseudomonadota bacterium
CCGGACTGGGAACATACCCGCTATTTCCTGATGTTCGGGGTCGCCGAGGACCATGATTCCAATCCTCTGAAGGCCGGCATCGGCCGGATGAAGACGCGGGGCAAGGCCAAGTTCGTCTCGGTCAATCCGGTGCGCGGCGGCTATTCCGCGGTGGCCGACGAATGGATCGGCATCCGGCCGGGCACAGACGGGCTGTTCGTCTTCGCGCTGATCCATGAATTGCTGAAGGCCGACAAGGTCGATTGGGAATTCCTG
Source organism: Pseudomonadota bacterium (assembly GCA_015222795.1). Classification (GTDB taxonomy): domain Bacteria; phylum Pseudomonadota; class Alphaproteobacteria; order UBA8366; family JADFVY01; genus JADFVY01. Next base: position 256 of record JADFVY010000021.1, read on the forward strand.
GCGCGCTACACCAACGGCGGCTGGCTGGTGATCCAGGACCCGGGCGCCGCCGACGACGGGTTGTTCGCGCGCGATAAGGACGGCAATCCGCTCTGTTTCGACGGCAAGACCAAAAAGCTGGTCAGCGCCCTGTTGCCGGACGCAACGCCGGCCATGGCCGGCAAGCATAAACTGGCGGACAAGCGCGAGGCGATCCCCGCGTTCGAACTGTTGGCACGGCGCTATATGAGCGAGTTTTACGCGCCCGACAACGTGGCCGACACCATCGGCATCCCCGCCGACACCATCCGCCGCATCGCCGCCGAGCTGGCCGACGCCGCCTTCGAACAGACCGTCGAGCTGGATATCGAATGGACCGACTGGGCCGGGCGCACCCATGACAAGATGATCGGCCGCCCGGTCTCGATGCATGCGATGCGCGGTATTTCGGCCCATTCAAACGGCTTCCATACCTGCCGCGCGATCCATGTATTGCAGATGCTGCTGGGGTCGGTCGATACGCCCGGCGGCTTCCGCTACAAGCCCCCCTTCCCCAAGCCGATCCCGCCACTGCCGCAGCCGACCGCGGGCACCGGCAAGCCGAACACGCCGCTGGGCGGGCCGCCGCTGGGCTTCCCCCTGGGGCCGGAGGATCTACTGCTCGACGACGACGGCCGCCCCAAGCGCATCGACAAGGGCTTTAGCTGGGAGAACCCGCTGTCGGTGCACGGGCTGATGCATATGGTCATCCACAATGCCTGGGCCGGCGACCCCTACCCCATCGACACACTGTTCCTGTACATGGCGAACATGGCCTGGAATTCGACCATGAACGTGTCTGGCACGATCCATGCGCTGACCGACAGAAACGAGGAAACCGGCGAATACAAGATCCCGCATATCATCTATTCCGATGCCTATTCGTCGGAGATGGTGGCCTATGCCGATCTGGTCCTGCCCGACACCACCTATCTGGAACGCTGGGACTGTATCTCGCTGCTGGACCGGCCGATCTGCACGGCCGAGGGCCCGGCCGACGCCATCCGCCAGCCGGTGGTCAAGCCCGACCGCGACGTGCGGCCCTTCCAGGAGGTGCTGCTGGATCTGGGGGCGCGGCTGCATCTGCCGGGCATGGTCAACAAGGACCGCAGCCCGAAATATCCCGGCGGCTACCCGGACTATATCGTCAATCACGAGCGCGGCCCCGGCATCGGCCCGCTGGCCGGCTGGCGTGGCGAGGACGGCCATTCCCAGGGCCGCGGCGCGCCCAACCCGGGGCAACTGGAGCGCTATATCGAGAACGGCTGCTTCTGGCACGACCCGATGCCCGAGGACGCTCATTATTATAAGCACGGCAATTTGGGTTATCTGAATTACGCCCAGGACATGGGCTGGATCCAGAACAACAAACAGATCGTGCTGCAGCTTTACAGCGAGGTGATGCAGAAGTTCCGGCTGGCGGCGCGCGGCCATGGCGACATCCAGCCGCCGGAAAGCAAGCGCGAACGAATTGAGACCTTCTTCGATCCGCTGCCCCTGTGGAGCCGGCCGTTCGAGGAAACCGTGATCGACGAGGCCGATTTCCCGTTGCATGCGCTGACCCAGCGCCCGATGCAGATGTATCATAGCTGGGGCTCGCAGAACGCCTGGCTGCGCCAGATCACATCGCAAAACCGCCTCTACATGGCGCGCCAAATGGGCGCGAAGCTGGGGGTCGGCGACGAGGACTGGATCTGGGTGGTCAGCCTTCACGGGCGGGTCAAGGCACAGGCCAGGCTGATGGACGGGGTAAACCCCGATACGGTCTGGACCTGGAATGCCATCGGCAAGCGCAAGGGCGCCTGGGCACTGGACGACGACGCGCCGGAAGCCCGCAAGAGCTTCCTGCTGAACCACATCATTTCCGAGCTGCTGCCACCGCGCGAGGACGGTTACCGCTATTCGAATTCCGACCCGGTCACCGGCCAGGCGGCCTGGTTCGATCTGCGCGTGCGGATCGAGAAATGCACCGCCAGCGAAGCCGGCGAGACCGAGCCGATGTTCGAGGCGCTGTCCAGCCCGCCGGGCGTCGGCGCGGGCCGCCCCGCGACCCTGCGCTATGGCAAGGAGCTGAAACCCGAAGCCAGCGGCCAGACCGGCGGTGTCCACCGCGAATTCATCGGCAACCGGGCAGAAGTCGCCAAGACCGTGCCGGGCGTGGCCGGTGGCCGGGGCAACAAGGCCCGGGCCGGGCGCAAGAAGGAGGGTGAGACTTGACCAGCCTTCCCGCGACCACCAAACGCCGCCTTGGCCTGGTCATCGACCTGGATATCTGCGTCGGTTGCCATGCCTGCGCGGTAAACTGCAAGGAATGGAACACCAGCGGCCATTCGGCGCCGCTGACCGATCATGCCCCCTATGGGGCGGAACCCACCGGCGTCTGGTTCAACCGTATCCATGGTTTCGAGGTGGAAAGCGACGAGCCCGGCATCCGCGGGCGCACCGTGCATTTCCCGAAATCCTGCCTGCATTGCGAGGACGCGCCCTGCGTCACCGTCTGCCCGACCGGGGCCTCCTACAAGCGCGCGGAAGACGGTATCGTGCTGGTCAATGGCGACTGGTGCATCGGCTGCAAGCTGTGCTCCTGGGCCTGCCCCTACGGCGCGCGGGAGTATGACGAGGACGCGGGCGTGATGAAAAAATGCACGCTCTGCGTCGACAAGATCTATAACGAGAACCTGCCGATCGAAAGCCGCGTGCCGGCCTGTGTCTCCACCTGTCCCGCCGGGGCGCGCCATTTCGGCGACCTGGGCGACGCTGAGTCCGGCGTGTCGAAGCTGGTGGCGGCGCGCGGGGGATATGACCTCATGCCCGAACAGGGCTGCAAGCCGACCAACAAATATCTGCCGCCCCGCCCGCGCGAAGATAAGGATTTGCGCGACGAGAACGGCGCCCCGGCGGCGCTGGCGCCCATGGACGAGACGATCGACAACAGCTTTCTGCGCTGGGCCGACCGGCTGCTGTCGCGTTAGTGTTGTGTATCAGACATATGGCGTCCATGGGACGGTCTTGCGAGGTCACCCGGCAAGGCGCGTGGCGCGCCGCGATGCTGGCGCATCGTCAAGCGCGCCCGACGCACCGGAGGGGCGGGAAACACGATCCCATGGGCGGCCTTGCG
>JADFVY010000241.1 GCA_015222795.1 Pseudomonadota bacterium
CGGCAACAGATAGACCGGATTGAACGGGTGCCCGATCAGCACCCGTTCGGGATGCGCGCAATCGGCCTGGATGGCCGTCGGCATCAGGCCGGAGGAGGAGGAGGCGATGATCACATCGGGTCGCGCCGCCGCGTCGATCTGGGCATGCAGCTTGCGCTTCAGATCCTCGCGCTCGGGCGCGTTTTCCTGGATGAAGTCCGCGTTGGCCACCGCTTCCTCGACGCTGGCCACGAAGGTCAGGGTTCCGGGCGCAACATCCGGCGAACCGTATAACGCCTCGGCCGCGGGCCGGGCGTTTTCAAGGGACGCCCGCAGCTTTGCTTCCGCGTCGGACCCTGGATCGGTCGCCACCACATTGATGCCGCGGGTAAGGCAGCGGGTGGCCCAGCCGGCCCCGATAACACCGGTGCCAACGATGGCGATAGTCTTGATTTCAGTCATCCGTTAGATTCACTCCACTAGCGGGCCTTGAGGCCCAGTTTCTCGCGGGCCTCGCCCGGAGTCAGGGTGCGGCCGCCCAGCAGGCGGACCAATTCCACGGCACGCTCGGTCAATTGCCTGTTGCTGGCGAAGACGCCCTTCTCCAGGTACAGATTGTCCTCCAGCCCGACCCGCACATTGCCGCCCAGGATGGCCGCGGTCGCCGCCATCGGCATCTGGTGCCGGCCAATGCCGAACGAGAACCAGTTCGCGCCCGCCGGCAGATTGTCGCGCATCAGGCGCATGGTGTCGGGGTCCGCGCCCAGCGCCCAGGGGATGCCCAGGCAAATCTGATAGAGCGGCGGCGCGTCCACCAGCCCCTCGGCGATCAACTGGTTGGCAAAACGCAGATGGCCCATCTCGAAGACTTCCAGCTCCGGCTTCACGCCCAGTTCCTGTATCCGCTTGGCCATCTGGCGCAGCATCGGCGGGGTGCTGATATAAAGCCCGTCGCCAAAACACAGCGAGCCGCAATCCAGCGAGCAGATTTCCGGTTTGATCTTCTCCACATGGGCCATGCGTTCGGTGGCGTTGACCAGATCGGTGCCCTCGATGCCCTTGGTGGGGTCGTTCGGGTCGGGCATGTAGTCGCCGCCCATGCCGGCGGTCAGATTAATGATGACGTCGGTGTCGCTGGCGCGGATGCGCTCCACCACTTCCTCGTACAGATCGACCCGGCGGCTGGGTTTGCCGGTTTCGGGATCGCGCACATGGCAATGGGCTATCGCCGCGCCGGCCTTGGCCGCCTCAATGGCGGCATTGGCAATCTGCTCGGGCGTGATCGGAATATCGGGATGTTTGCCAACCGAATCGCCGGACCCGGTGACCGCACAGCTGATAATGACGTCGGTGTTCATATCATTCCTCTCTGAATTTGCCGGTGGCGCTGTCTGCTTAACGCGAAAGGCGCATGATGGTGGAAGTCGCTTTTACCTGTTTTTGTTTTTCCGACTGAGCTATGATGTTTTCCGACATTCAGCGAGAGTAACCATGGATAAAACAGCGAGTGCGGCGGGCGAGGGACCGGTGGCGATAGGTTTCTATCTCGTGCCGAAGTTTTCCATGCTGGCCTTTTCCTCGGCGGTGGAGCCCCTGCGGGTCGCCAATTTGATCAGCGGGCGCGAACTGTTCCGCTGGCGGGTCTTCTCGCGCGCCGGTGAACCGGTCGAGGCCAGTAACGGCATGGCCGTGCTGGCCGAGGGAACGATCGCCAACAGCCCGCGCCTGTCCACCCTGTTCGTTTGCGCCAGTCACGAGCCACTGGCCACGCTGGACAGCGCCACCGGCGCCTGGTTCCGGCGCATGGCGGTGGCGGGGACGACAATGGGGGCGCTGGATACCGGGGCCTGGCTGCTGGCGCTTGCGGGGCTGCTGAACGGTTACCGCGCCACCGTCCACTGGGAATGGCGCGATGCCTTCGCCGAGGATTTTCCCGAGGTCGATTGCCGCACCAGCCTGTTTGAAAACGATCGCGGACGGCTGACCTGCGCCGGCGGCACCGCGGCACTGGACATGATGCTGCATCTGATCGGGTTGCGCTTCGGCCACGCCCTGGCCGTCGATATCTCGGAACAGTTCATCCATGAACGCATTCGCCCGGCCGAGGACGCCCAGCGCATGGCGCTGGGCCAGCGTCTGGGCGTAACCGATCCCAAGCTGGAAGCGGTGATCACGGCAATGGACGAAAATCTCGAGGAACCCCTGCCGTCGCGCGACCTCGCCCGCATCGCCAATGTCTCCGAACGCCAGCTCGAGCGCCTGTTTTGCCGCGCGCTCGGCTGCACGCCAACCCGTTATTACCTCGACCTCCGCCTGCGCCGCGCCCGCATCCTGCTGGGCCAGACGCGCCTGCCAGTAATGGAAGTCGCACTCGCCTGCGGCTTCGCCACCCCGTCCCATTTCTCACGCACCTACCATGACCATTATGGCCATGCGCCGAGGGAGGAGCGGGGGTAGGTGCGGATTCGGGTAAGGGGCGCCGTCTGTCTGTTTCACCCCGGCGGCATAATGTTTGGGCCACCCCGGAATAATACCGGCGGGCCATCGTTGTGGTAACAGTTTGTTAAGTATATCGGGCATGCCGGCTGGATATTGGCAATAGAAACTTGGCGCCGGATTTTTCCGGCCATGGGGGCTATCACATGGGTAAATTTCGCAAAACCGTGGAAGCTGCGGAAACGGAAAATAATGGGTCGTTTGGTGGATTTACCCTGGCCCGCGGGAATGCCGGGGCACCTGCCCGGTTCTGTTCGACCGAGGGCGCGGTTGTCGAAGGCGCGGTTGTGCAAACGGCCGTCGCGAACGCCGGGTCGATTTATGAATCGGCTGATACGGCGCTTTCCGGGGTTAAGCTGGGCGGGCCCGCTAACCGGAGGGTCGACCAGGCTCCGCTGCCGGTCAACAAGGACCTTCTTGTCCTGGCTACACGCCTGGCGGCCGAACAGGCGCGCGTGGCGGCCGACTCCAACAGTTGCTGCGTGGCGGTCTGCGCGCCCGATTCCAGTTTCGGGCGGTTCGTCGGGCATTCCGTGGCGGAGATCGCAGACCGGTTTTCCCGTTGTCTGCGTTCCTACGATTCGGTTCACCATTTCGGCCGTGACCGAATCGTCATATGTCTTCCGCACCTGAAATCCGCCGATGCGGCCAGCGTTTTGTTGCGGCTGCGGCAACTGGTCACCCGGGCCCCGTTCATTCTTCCCAACGGCAGCACTGCATTGATTACCGCTACGCTCGGGGGCGTGATGATAGATGCGTCGACGCCGGTGCATGAAACAATAAACCGCGCCGACATGGCAAAGGATATGAGCCTCGTTAGTGGCGATAACCGGGTCCTGATGTGGGCCCCCGACATGTTTTGAAGCCCGACGCCACTCGTAGTTTACCCGTGACGCCGTGTTTTACGATCAGGCGGACGACCAGGCCGCTGGCCACGGCTTCGCCACCCCGACCCATTTCTCACGCACCTACCATGACCATTATGGCCATGCGCCAAGGGAGGAACGGGGGTAGGGGACTGGCCCCCCCAAACCGGGTTAGTTTAGCCGGCCCGTATGGCCCAGGTGGATTTCCGCCATCTGTCCGTAGCTTTTTTCAAAGGTGAGCTGTATGCCGGCGTCCGGGCCGGTTTGGGTGTCGCCGCTGGACATTTCCGCGATCCGATACTCGAAGCCATGGGGCAGGTCTATGCGCGCGCGGTGCGTGGCGCCGGTCACGGGATTGCGGATCGGTTCCGACGTTGTCTCCAGGACGCCGGATATGGACAGGCGGGCGGTTCTTTCTTCGATATCCAGATCGAAATCGATCGGCCTGACCAGCGGATCGAGATGGGTATCCGTCATGGCCGCGAATACCGACCACATGGTCGACATGGGTTCGGTCTCTTCGCCCTTCATGATTTTTAACAGGGCGTCCCGTTGGGCCTCGCTGCTGGATTCGTCCAGGATAAGCTGAACCGTGCCCTTGCCCTCGTGAATGGCGCCGGGCCAATGGGCGACCATCGCCGCCTTGACCCCATCCAGCGAGACATCGCCGAACTTGCCTTCATCGATCACATAACCCACCGCCGCCTCGCAGTTCCCGGTCGTGGGCAGAGCGTTGAACTGACAGGGACAGCCGTAGTCGCAGTTACAATTCGCGAATTCCCGTGCCTTGATATACCACTCGATCATTACCCGTCTCCCTTGATTTGTTTATAGAAAACAACCGCTTCCCGACGCCGTCCATTCGGGCGTATTTTCATGAGTTGACCGCAACAGCGACGACTCAGTCTTTAAAACAAGTCCGATAGCATCGCCGCCGCGCGCGCCGCGCCATCCGCCTCGACCGGTTTATAATCTCGCGCCTCGGCGAGTTCGTCAACCATTGCTTGTGCGATGAGATCGGGGTCGCTTTCGTCGAAGATCATGCGGCGGCCCGCGCCATACTGGTCGAGCCGGTGGGCGACGTGGAAGTTTTGCTCGAAATGGTTTTTGAGTGGAAAGTACAGGAACGGCGTGCCGGCGGCGGCCAGTTCCATGGTCGTCGTCAACCCGCCCTGCACGACCGCCAGGTCGCAGGCCGCCAGATGCCGGTCCAGGTCGGGCACGAAGGCGCGCGCCTCCACCCCGTCCGGCAGGTCGAAGCTGGCCGGACCCAGGCGCGGCCCGGTGACCACGATCATGCGCAGCTCGGGGATGTGGCGCTTGGCGATTGGATAGGCGGCCAGGATGCGCCGGATCAGGCCGCCGCCGACACCCGAGCCGCCGACGGTCACGATGCAGACCTTCTCGCCGTCGCGATAACCCAGCCGCTCGCGAAGTTCCTGTCTGGGGCCGAATTGCGACGGATGTTCGCCTAGAACATAGCCGCAGAAATCGAAATTCCGGGGAACCCAGTCACGCATTTCCGGCAGGTCCTTGCCGAATCCCCGAGGGATGATATCGGCGGGATTGCCGACGAAAATCGCCCGGTCGCGCAATTCCGGATGACCCTCGACATGACCGATCATCTCGGCATTGTAGTCGGTCGTCAGGAAGGCTTCATGCTCGCCGTTTCCCGGCATCGGCACCCAGCCGACGAAATCGGTGAACCAGGCGATCTGGGCCTTCTTCAACTCGGGATGTTCGTGCCAGAAGTGATCTATTTCCCAGGCCTCGTCGGCGATGACCAGATCGTAGTCCTCCTGCTCGACCGCCTCCTGAAAGACCATGAAGTTGGCGATCAGGATTTCGTCCATCCGGCGGATCGCCTGAAATGCGTTCAGATCGTGCTCGCCGGCCTCGCTCTCGATATGCGTGGATTCGTTGGCCAGCCTGGCGCTGGCGGGATGGATGCGCTCGTCGTTGGCGTTCAGAAACCGCGTCACCGGATCCTGTGACAACCAGTCGACCTGCAAGTCCGGATGCAACAGCCTGAGTTCGCGGGCAATGGCGAGATCGCGGCGGGCATGACCCAGGCCGATGGGCGACGAGATATAGAGCGCCTTTTTGGGATTTTTTGGCCTTGAGGCTGTCTTCTGGGCGCTGCCGCCGTTGGCTTTGCGCGGCTCAAAGGTGCCCAGATGCCTAGCCAGAAAATCACGCATCATGATGTTTATTTTGGCCGGGTATCGAGCGTGCGGCGCATGCCCGGCGCCCGGGATAACGGCCAGTTCGCAGTTGGTGACTTTCGCAACGAGTTCCGAAACCGCCAGCGGCGCAATGATGTCGTTTTCACCATGGATAGCCAGCATCGGGCACTGAATGCGCCGATAGGCCGCTTCATCCATAACGAGGTCGTCTTTTCCACTTACATCCATGGTGGCGATCATGCCCTCGGCCTCGAAATCGTCGCGCAGATCGGTCACCGCCTGGCTGATGCGTTGCCTGAAACGAGCGTTGTTGGCGGTATAGTCCGATGTGTCATAAGTCAGGTTCAGCCTGGCCAGCGCCTGGGCCAGGTCGGTATTGTCCGCTTCCAGGCTTTCCGGCGGCGCGCCCTCGGTGAGGTCATGCGCCATGAAGATGCCGATCTGTCCGCCCGGCCTGGTTATTTTCGTCAGTTGCGCCAGCGCGTCGCCCAGGTCGGCAACTCAATAGAGCGTATCGAGCGACACCACCGCATCGAAGGAATGCGCCGGGTAATCCAGCGCGCTGATGTCGCCTTCGACGAAGGTCAGCCGCGATCCCTTGGCGGCGGTTCGTTCAGTGGCCAGCGCAATGGCCGATGCGGCGTAATCCAGGCCGGTTACGTTGGCGCCGGTCTGGTCGGAAATGTATTGGGAAATGACGCCGCCGCCGCAGCCGATATCGAGAACGCGATCGCCCGCTTGCAGGTCCAGCCGTGCCAGAAGGTCCCCGATTCCGTCCATGTCGACCTGACCCTCCTGGCACAGATCCTTGCCGAACACCCGCTCGCAAAGCCGCTAATGGGCCGCGCTTGCGAAGGCGGCGGGATAGAATTTCTGATAATAATACCAGTAGCTGTCGGGCCGCTCGGCGTGACAGGCCTTGGCGAGCGGGCGGCCAGTATCGGTAAAGCGGTAACCGGCTTCGTCGCCTTCGATCAGCCCCTTGCCGGTCAGGCTGGACCAGGCCCCGGACCAGTCCTCCAGGAACGACAGATAACGTTCGCCGCGTTTCTCCAGCGCCGCCTTGCCGGCTGGGGCCGCTTCCAGTTCGGCGCCTTGCAGCGAGGCGAGAAGCTGTATTTCTGCTTCGTTCAACCTGTTGGCGCCAAGGACATCTGAATCCGGGCCCGGCATGGTCCACTCCCTGTTTCCCGTTTCTGACGATTTTGTTAGGGTTGTTTTCCGCGAAGGTTGCCCAGATGGCCGGGAACGAGTCCAATCACATTTCCTGAACGTCACGTAAAGGGAACGGCGCCGGGCATTCGGGCTACGGTCGCGCCGCCACCCGCAGCTTGCCCGTGACGCCATGTTTTTCGATCAGGCGGGCGACCAGGCCGCTGTCCACGGCCTCGGCGATGAATTGTTGGGCGGCGGCGTGCAGGGCGGTGCATTGCGGCCTGGTTCCGAAGGCCTGGAGCACCGAGGTATAGCGTCCTTCCAGCACGCGCGACCCCGGCAGGCTTTCGGCATTTTCCTTCAGGGCCGGGACCAGGCCCGCCAGCGCATCCAGCTCCTCATCCACGAACAGTTTGAAGGCGCCGGGAAGGCCCTGGGCACGGTGCAACTCCGCATATTTCAGGGTGCGGCTGAGGTAGAGATCGTAGGCCGCGCGGTCCGACACCGCGATCCGCACGCCCGGCGCATCCACATCCCCGACCGACTGGAAGGGTGAGTCCGCCGGTACCAGATAGGTGGCCTCGATCTCGCAATAGGGATTGCAGAAGGCGATTACCTCGGCCCGCTTCGGCTCCACCGCAATCAGGGCGATGTCCCACTCGTCGCGCGCCGCGGCGTCGGCGACCTCGCCCGGCGTGGCGTAGGTCACGTAAGCGGGCGCAACGCCAAGGCGGTCGGCCAGCGTCGCCGCCATGTCCGGCGCCACGCCTTCCGGCTCGCCGGCGGGGCTGGTTCCCGTGACCAGCAGGATATTGCCGAGGTTGATGCCGACGCGCAGTGTACCGGGCTGGGAGAGTTCGGACAGGGCATCCTGGGGCATCGTGGGTCTCCTGATTCAGGTCGAAGGGTGCAGGGACGGCTTAAGAGCTTGTATCTATAATATTTTTTGAATGTTATCCACACGAAAGTGATGATGTTATCCACTGAATTAAGATAGTTATGCACGAGTTAAACACCAAGTAATCCACAAGAAAATAGCCTGCGGTGCAATTTTTCTATTGCATTCGCCTCAAATAAATTGGATTATTCACTTGCACGACGAGAGGTCTTCGGATCTTACGAAGTGTGGATCGGGAAGCCAGCGGGTGGACCGGTTCGGGAGGTCTTCGGGCAATCCGGATCGTGATATTTGCAGACGAAACGGTTCAGGAGGCGTCAGGATGTGCCCGCAAGGGTGCGATGCAAAGACTCCGCGTCTGAGCACTTGACGTCTCCTTTATTTTTTCGGCCGCGGGCCGGATACCCCCAAACATTTTTCACGAATTTCGCGCTGGGCATAATACCAAGGCTCGCTGATAAAGACCCATGTGATGGGACTTGGCGGCCCGCCGGGCAGGCGCGGTCCGCGGGGCGATGCTGCGCATCGGTCAAGGGCCGCAACGCACCCGGAGGGCCGCCAAGTCCCACCGGAGGCCGGTTTCCCATGACCGCTCGCGGCGTTGCGCTCCGC
>JADFVY010000242.1 GCA_015222795.1 Pseudomonadota bacterium
CCCCCCGGTGCGTCGGGCGCGCTTGACGATGCGCCAGCATCGCCCGCGCACGCCCTCCTGCCGGGGAGACGGGAAACACGATCTCATGGGTACCATCCGTTGGGTGGAGACCACTAGCGGGTAGTAATTAATCAGTACTTACGGGCAATTACCGAAACCCGCTCTAGATCAGCCGTTGTTTTCGTCGGGGTTGCTGAAGTTTAAATAGATCGACTTGAGGATGATGTCGAGGATCGCGCCGCGCCGTTGGTCTGGATCCATCGAGCGCAGGTTCTGGTAATAGGCGAGATTGTTCACGACATCGGCTTCCGGAAGAAGTTCACGCAAAATGGCGCCTGCATCGCCGATTTTACCCGCCAAACCGTAGATAAGGGCCAGATTATGCATCAGTGGTTTGTCCGCCTCGGTCCCGGTCATCAGACTACTAACCTGGGCGATGGCCGCGTCGTGGCGTTCTTGCAGGGCCAGAGACAGCGACAAATTGTTGCTCAGAGACCGGTTGCCGGGTGCCATGCTCAGCCCCGAAAGATACTGGTTCTGGGCCTCCGTATGGTCGCCAAGGGCGTCATAGGCGATGCCGAGCACGTTGAAAACGCGATGGTCGGCGGCGTCATCATCGACCGCAGGCACCAGCAGCGTGATGGCTGCGTCCGGTTGGTCCTGCTCGATCAGCAAGATGCCATAGCCCTGCAACGCAAGACCGCTGTAGGGGTGCTTGGACAGAACCTGATGGTAGATTTCCTCAGCTTCCTGGTATCGCCCGAGATGGCGCAGCGTGTCGCCCAGCGCGGCGGGGGGGAGCGGCGAACTGGGGTCGGCGCGGGCTGCCTTCTGATACATTTGCGCGGCGCCGTTAAGGTCGCCCTTCGCGCGCAAATTGTTGCCAATATGCATCAGGGTAGATGCCTTTTCGTTTTGTTGCATGACTATTTGGTCATCGGTTGCCGTCTGGTCCGGAACTGTTTCCCGGCCACCGCTGCAAGCCGATAACGCCAGCAGCGCGGTGCACCCGAGGAGCGTCGCGAACCGCGAGGCGCGCCGGCGGCGGTGCGTATCGGTATTTTTAATTTCGGTAGGCATGCGCATATCATTTTTCTGGCAGGAGAAACAAAGGAGAACCGTGGGTATTTCAAATTTTAGAAGTCTTTAAGTAGTAATTAGTATTAGTCTGAAATTATTACATTTGCATACTGGCCACGCAAGAATAAAATGCAAACGCAGCCAACATTGGGCTGGAGCAGGAGATTAACATGTTTAACGGAATTTGCCAGCGCGCTTTCGATGCTGCAAGGGGCTTCTTGCGCAATCAGAGCGGCAGTATCCTCATTTATACAGGTGCGTTTATGTCCATCGGCATCGGCGGGGCCGCGTTGTCGATCGATATCGGACGTATTGTGCTACTGAAAACCCAGATGCAAAATCGTGCCGACGCCGGCGCACTGGCCGGGGCCGCGCAGCTCGACGCGCAGCCCGGCGCGATTGACCGCGCGACCGCCGTTGTCACGGATGCGATGGCTGCCTACACCACCGCGGCCGCTGATGCAGGCGAACTGGCGGTTTGGGCTGTAACTTTTTATATGCCGGCCGCGGATTACATTACCCGCGGTGCGGTGACGGAAGTCGATCTCGAGGCGCGCTTCGTGGAAGTTGAGATGGAGCAACGCACGCTTTCGTTCTTTTACGCGCCGGCGGTGAACGCCATGACGGGCAAGAACGTGTCCAGCTATTCCATATTGGACGCCAGGGCCGTGGCCATGTCGGACCCCTTCATTTGCAAGACATTGCCGCTGATGATCTGTAATCCGCTTGAGGACGATGACCCCCTCACGGAAGACGTTATTCCCGACGATGCTTTTGCCGGTTTTGGCATCGCCCTCAAACAGGGAACCCAGGGCGGCGGCACCTGGGCCCCGGGGAACTTCGGCATGCTCGACCTGCCGACCGACGCGGACTATAATGCCGGCGGCGCCGCCGCCGTCGAGGCGGCTTTGTCGGGAGTATCGCCCGAGGGCTGCTACGGCTACGCCGTCGTGACGGCGCCGGGTGCGATGGTGGTCAAGGTAGCCGACGCCATCAACACGCGTTTCGGCATGCCGACAACCGATTCCACGGTGATCCCGGCGCCCAACGTGATGGCTTATCCCAAGGACGCAAGCATGATATCCGCCCTCGCCGCCGGCGCAGGAGAGCCAGCCAGCATTGTCGGCGAGGGCGACTGGGATCTGGCTACATATTGGGCGGATAATCACGCCGGCGTCGCGATGCCGGTTGAGCTTGCAGGGGCGACGCGTTATCAGGTCTACCTGTTCGAGCAAGGAGTTGGATACTGGAAGAAGAACGGCAAGAACGTGCTGGTGACCAACCTGGACCAAACAGCAAAGGGATACTCATTCGTGGATCCGGCCGACCCGCTTAATGTGGATGCGGCGGTAATCCCGACCAGTGTGGACTTTCCCGACGACAACTGGGTCGACGGCGACCCACCAGGGGGCCAGACGGTATCGCCGGCGGACCCGGACTCCGATATCCCGGGTCATGATCGGCGCATCATGCGAATCAACATCATGAATTGCGTCAACGAGGAAGTGATAGGCAAGGGCGACTATGGGAGCGGCGGCAATTATGTCGAGTTGTTCCTGACCGAACCTGCCGCCGACCCCGGCGACGGCGCCGGCATTTATGGCGAATTCGTCCGCAAGCTGGACCCTGTAATTTCACTGGAGTTCCATGGTAATGTTAGACTTACTGAATAAATTCCGGCGTAATGAAGACGGAGTTGCGATAACCGAACTTGCGGTGGTCACGCCGATCTTTCTGATGATGTTCCTCTCGACGATCGAGTTGGGCCACATGATCTATTACAGCATCACGATCGAAAAGGGACTGCGCTCTGGGGTCACCTATGCCGGCCGCGTCGAGGCGCACACGCCAACGACTATCCAGAACACCAAAAACATTGTCAAGACGGGTACGCCCTCCGGCACGGACCCATTTCTGGTCCGGGGCTGGGAGAATGCCGGCTCGTCCGTGACGTTCACGGAAACGACCTTCGCCGCGGCAATGAGCGGCAAGGGCGCCGATCTAGAGGCAAGGGTTGTCCATGTCACCGCCGACGTGGCCTATGTTCCGGTGGTGGGTGTGCTGATTCCGGTGCTGGAACGTTTGATGAAAACGCAATTCCGGAAAGGCGATCTGTATATTACCCTGACCCATGAACAAGCGATTATTGGTAACTGACATGATGGATAAAACCGCTAAACCCGTCCCGTTTTTACGCCGTTTTCTGGCCGATGAGGACGGCGCGTTCATCATCGAATTCGCGTTCGCATTCCCGGTGCTTATTTTGTTGTCCTTCGGCCTGCTGGAATTCTCGCTGGTGGTGTTCGATTACCAACGCGCGGCCGAGGCCACGCGCCAGGGCACTCGCTTCGCCATTCTCAATAACCCCATCGCCAACACCGCGACGGTCCTGGAGGGTTCGGTCATCAGTTGCAGCAGACCGAATGGCGCCGTTGAGTGCGTCGGCGGTTCACCCAGCGCCACCGCGGATGCCGATTTCCTGGCTCTGCTGGCCCAAATGCAGGGAATTTATCCCACGCTGGTAGCGGAAAACATCTCTATTATCTATGAAGGAACCGATGTAGGTGACGTGGATTCGTCCGGCGGTATTTTCCCGATGGTGACCCTGGAACTGTTAAACGTGAAACACGATATGATCATAGGGGACCTTATCGGGATCAAAACCATCAATTTTCCGCCCTTCACCACGACGGTTCTTGGCCCCGGCAACTATGTGAACGTCGCGGTGAAAGTCGGTAACGGCCCATAATATCCTTTTGAAAAGGCAGATTCGGCAAACCGCCGCGCGTTCTCCCGCGCGGCGGTTTTTCTTTTTTGGGCTTGCCGGGACGCAGAGTTAACCACACCTTAAATGCCGGTCCTTCATTATGGGCGCCCTGCCGCGATAATGGGCAGGGCCAAGAATCGCGAGACCGGCCAATCCATGAAACAGCGCCCGCCAGGGGATAATGCCAACCAGATCGACGCCCGACGCATGCTGTCGGCGATCGTGGACGCCGCGCCCGTATCGCTGTGCGTTATCGGTCTCGACGGCCGGATCGCGCTGGTCGAGGGGCAGGCCTTCCCCGAAATAGGGCTGGTCCCCGGCAAGGCGGAGGGATCAGTGGCCCTGGAATTGTGGCAGGCGTTCGGCGTGCTGACCGGCGCGCTGGCCGGTGCGCTGGCCGGAGAGGCCGCCACGACTACCGTCGTCGCCGGTGAAAAAGCCATCGAAATGCGCTTCCTGCCCGTCGCCGAAGCCAATGGCGAAACCGGACAGGTGTTCGTCGTGGCCGTCGATGTTACGGCGCGTTACGCCGGCATGGTCCAGATTCCCGAGCGCGAGGAATATCTGCAGGGCATTCTGGACACGGTGGTGGACGGCATCGTCACCATCGACGAGCTGGGCCTGATCCGCGATTTCAATCCGGCGGCGGCCGGGATCTTCGGATATCGGCCCCATGAGGTGATTGGCAAGACCGTTAACATGCTGATGCCCATGCCTTTCCAGGGCGGCCACGACGGATATATGCGGCGCTATCTGGAATCCGGCAACGGCAGCGCCATCGGCGTGCGGCGCGAAATCGTCGGCCTGCACAAGGACGGCCATGAATTCCCGATGGAAATCGCGGTCAGCGAACTCAAGGTGGGTGAGCACAGGCATTTCACCGGCATCGTGCGTGACATTACCGTGCAGCAGGAAGCCGAGCGGGCGCTGCGCGAAAGCGAGGAACGATATGCGCTGGCGGCCAAGGGCGCCAATGACGGGCTGTGGGACTGGAACCTGAAAGACAATAATATTTACTATTCCTCGCGCTGGAAATCCATGCTCGGTTACGAGGAAGACGAGATCGGCTCGTCGCCCGACGAGTGGGTCGATCGGATCCACCGCGACGACACCGGCCGGTTCATGGACGAGTTGAAGGCGCATCTCGACGGGCGAACAGCGACGCTACGTTGTGAATACAGAATCCGGCGCAAGAGTGGCGAAATCCTGCGCATGGTGGCGCGCGGCGTGGCGGTGCGCGGCAAGGATGGCGCCGCCTATCGCATGGCTGGATCCCAGTCGGACATCACCGACCGGCGCCGCGCCGAGGAACGCCTGATCCACGATGCCCTGCATGACGCCCTGACCGGCCTGGCCAACCGCACGCTGATGACCGACCGCCTGGGACAGGCGCTGGCGCGGCTGAAGCGCAACCCGGCCCTGGGTTTTGCGCTGGCGTCGCTCAATCTCGACCGTTTTCGGGTGATCAACGAGAGCCTGGGCCACGCCGCCGGCGACGATCTGTTGCTGGCGGTATCGCGCAGGCTGGAGAATCAATTGCAGCCCGGCGACACGCTGGCCCGACTCGGCGCCGACAGTTTTGCTATTCTGATGGAAGAAGCCAACGACGAGGCGGCTGTGCGCAAGCGCGCGAACCTCATCCGGAAGGCTGTCGGCCAGCCCTACCGGCTTGGCGGACGCGAGGTTTTCAGCTCGGCCAGTGTTGGCATCGTTATGGGGGCGCCGGATCATCAGTCCGCCAACGATATTCTGCGTAACGCGGAACTGGCGCTGTCCAGCGCCAAGAAGGACGGCAAGGGCAAGACCGAAACCTATCACGAGACCCTGCATCACCAGGCGGTCGGTCTCATGGAAACCGAAACCGACCTGCGAAAGGCGATCGAAAAGAACCGAGTCGTCGCCTTTTATCAACCCATCATCGCGCTGGATACCGGCCGGATTACCGGCTTTGAGGCGCTGGCCAGAATCGATCATCCCGACCGTGGCATTATTCCGCCATCCGACTTTATCGGCATCGCCGAGGAAACCGGCCTCATCGTGCCGTTGTGCGAACAGATCCTGGCCCAGGCCTGCAGCCAGACGGCCCTTTGGCAGCGGGATATGGATATCGACGAGGGGCTTTCCATCAGCGTCAACCTTTCGGCGCGCAATCTTGCCGATGACGGCCTGTTGGATACGCTGCGCCATGTTATTGCCGACTGCGGCATCGCACCCGAAAACTTGCGGCTGGAACTCACGGAAAGCCTGATCATGGCCAATCCGGAATTGATGGCGAATACGCTGGCGGAATTGAAAAAGCTGGACGTCCGCCTGGCGCTGGACGATTTCGGCACCGGCTATTCCTCGCTCAGCCATCTGCGCCGCTTCCCGCTGGACACATTGAAGATCGACCGCAGTTTCGTCATGCGCATGGTCAGCGAGACGCGCGACCAGGAACTGGTGCGCATTATCATAACGCTGGCCCATACGCTGGGCATGGATGTGGTGGCAGAGGGCGTTGAAACCCAGGCGCACGCAGACAGCCTGCGCGATCTGAACTGCGAATACGCCCAGGGTTTCCTGTATGCGGCCCCCCTGCCGGCGGAAGCGGCGGGCAAGCTGCTGAAGGAAAATCGCAAGGGCTGAAGGGCGGGAAAATTCGCCCTCTTGTTGCGTCGCCATGGTATTATCCTCTTTGCCAGGACTTCCGAACAAGGGAGATAAGCGATGCTGGTCGGTGTTCCCAAGGAGATTAAAACGCATGAATACCGCGTCGGCATGGTGCCGTCGCGCGTTCGCGAAATGGTTCATCACGGCCACAAGGTTGTCGTGCAAAGCGGCGCCGGCGCGCCGATCGGGTTTGACGATGAAGCCTATCGCGCCGCCGGGGCCGAAATAGCGGGGCAGGCGGCGGAGGTTTTTGAACGCGCGGAGATGATCGTCAAGGTCAAGGAACCGCAGCCGGACGAGTGCGCCATGCTGCGACCCGGACAGATCCTTTTCACCTATCTTCACCTGGCGGCCGACAAGCCGCAGACGGAAGCATTGCTGAGATCCGGCTGCACCGCCATAGCCTACGAAACAGTCACCGACCGCCATGGTCATCTGCCGCTGCTGGCGCCGATGAGCGAGGTGGCGGGCCGCATGAGCGCCCAGGTCGGCGCCCATTGCCTGGAAAAGGAACAGGGCGGGTCGGGGGTGCTGTTGCCGGGCGTGCCGGGCGTCTCCGCTGGCAAGGTGGTGGTCGTCGGCGGCGGCGTGGCTGGCGCCAACGCCGCGCGCATGGCGCTGGGGCTGGAAGCGCGGGTGGTGGTCATCGAAAAGTCGCTGGAACGGCTGGAAGAACTGGATGCGTTGTTCGGGCCGCGGCTGGATGCGGTTTATTCGACCATGGAGGCAATCGAAAGCCATGTCGTGGAGGCCGACCTGGTGATCGGCTCAGTGCTGGTGCCCGGCGCGGCCGCGCCCAAGCTGGTGACCCGTGACATGGTGCGCCGCATGCGGCCCGGCTCGGTGATCGTCGATATTGCCATCGATCAGGGTGGCTGTTGCGAGACTTCGCGGCCGACGACCCATGCCGACCCCACCTATGTGGAGGAAGACGTCGTGCATTATTGCGTCACCAACATGCCCGGCGCGGTGGCCCGAACCTCGACCTTCGCGCTGAACAACGCGACGCTGCCCCGCGCGCTGGCGCTGGCCGACAAGGGGTTGAAACCGGCCATGGCGGAAGACGTGCATCTGCTCGCCGGCCTGAACGTCCATGACGGCGAGCTGACCTGCGAGGCGGTGGCCGGGGCGCTGGATATTTCTTACACTGCGTCCGGGCAAGCGCTCGGGATCAGTCCTTGAGGAACGGCTCCAGGTCTTCCAGCTTGACCGGTTTGCGCAGGATATTGAACTCCTCCACCGACATGCCCATCCGCGCCAGTGCTTCCGCGCTGTAACCGGTTACCAGAACGAAGGCTGTCGTCTTGCTGAGTTTCCGTATTTCGCGCGCGCATTCGGCGCCGTTGCGGTCGTTTAGCCCGACATCGATCAACGCCAGATCGAACGATTCCTTGCCAGCGGCGGCAATCCCGGCTTCGCAGGAATAGGCCGTATGGACATCATGCTCGAACAGGCCAAGCATTTCAGCCATCCCGTCGGCGAAGTCCACATCGTCGTCTACAACAAGTATTTTCATTTTGCGATCACGCGGCCCTTGTTTGAGAGTTATCGCCATTGGGCAGCCGAACCGTTACCCGGGCGCCATGGCCGGGTTCACTGTCCAGGGTGAGCTGGCCGCCATGGCCCGACACGATGTTCTGCGCGTTGGGCAGGCCCAGCCCGATACCGAACTGCTTGGTGCTGAATAACGGTTCGAAGACTTTTTCCATCAATTCCCGCGGGATACCGACTCCGTTGTCGGATACCGACAGTTCCACGCCTTCGCTACCCGGCCTTGTCTGGATCTCGATGCGGCCCTCCGTCGCCTGATTTGGAGAATTCGCACGGGCGGCGATCGACTGACATGAATTGTCGATGAAGTTCAGAATAATCCGCCGAATTTGCTCGGGATCCACCATTATCGCCCGGTCGCCCAACCCAAGGTCCAGGGTCAGCGAGATACCGCCCGGCAGGCTGTATTCCTCGATGGTTTCGCGCACCAGGTGGTCAAGTCCGGTGGCCTCGCAATTCGGCGCCCTGACTTGCGCATATTCCAGAAGGTCGTCGATAATCCCGGTGCAACGGTCGATATTTCGTTCGGCCCGGTCGAAGCTGCGGGCCAGGTCGCCGTCGCTTGATCCCAGCTTGTTCCTGATGACGGCGAAGGAGGTCACGATCGAACCAAGCGGATTGCGCAATTCATGCGCCATCGTGCCCGTTAACTCGCCCAGCGTTGCCAGCCGCTCCTTGCGCAACAATTCGGCCTCGGCGGTTCTCAAGGCCAATGTCCGTTGTTCGACCCGGTCTTCCAGCGTCCTGTTGAGGCGAATGATTGTCCGGTAATGCCACAGGGAGAAGCCGAGCACGACAAGAACCAGCGCTCCGCCCGCGTATGTCAGCACGCGCGCCGCCGTCCAGTATTCCGGGGCACGGCCGAACCAGCGAAGATAGATTTCCTGATATTCCGGCGTTCCGACGAACGCGGCGACCGCGACGCCGAGGCGGCGGTGTATTTCGGTCCGTGACGGGTGAACGGCGATGGCGCGCTTTACCTCCAGCAAGGGCTCGCCGACGATCTTGATCCGGTGGTCGACGCTAACCTGTTTCGCCATATCCTTCAGGATGGGCGCCGGATAGACCATCGCATCCACGCGGCCCGACACCAGGTCGAACAGCGCCGAGCGCACGTCGTCGAAAATCACGGACTCCACGTCCGGGCGCTTGGCCATCAGTTTCAAACCCATATTCCGCTTGACCACGGCGACCCGCCGGCCCGCCAGTTCCGCGGCGCTCTCTATATCCCGGCTATCCGCCCGCACGAAGATCGACACCACGAATGTCTCGACCGGGTCGGTAAAGGCAAAGACCTCCATTCGTGACGGGACGGCGCCGACATTGGGCATCAAATCCACTTCGCCCGAGGCGGCAAGATCGTATGCTTCCCTCATGGTCTTCGCGACCCGGTAGGAAACCTTGTATCCGGCCCGATGCGCCACGGCGTTCAGAATTTCCACGGCAAAGCCGGTCGGCTCTTCTCCAGGCAAGGCAATGTAATGGGGCGGCCAGGATTCCGGCATTGAGGCGGTGATTGTCGTGTTGCCTCCAGGCTGCCCGGTTTGCGCCATCGCGGGGAAACCGGAACACAACAATAGCGCCGCTCCACAAAGGGCGCCGGCGAGGCCAGGGAAATTTAGATTTGCAAAATGGAATTTCATGCGGCGCTTTGTCAATATCGCCCCCTGTTCCCGGAGGCTGGAATTAACAATGCACGAACTATGCCAAAGTATTATCGACGGCTCGGGATTCTACCCTAAAGATCAGGTCAGCTCAACGCATCGCGCAAACGGTACCAAAACATAGCTAGCGCCAGGATCGGCGTGCGCAGCTTGCCGCCGGGGAAGGGCGGATGGCGAAAGCGGGTCATCAGGTCGAACCGCTCGGCATGGCCGGCGATGGCCTCGGCGATCAGCTTGCCGTACATGCCGGCCAGCGCCACCCCATGACCGGAATAGCCCTGGGCGTACCAGACCTCGCCGTCCAGGCGGCCGATGTCGGGCATGCGGTCCACCGTGATGCCGATATTGCCTTCCCAGCAGTAATCCAGCCGCGCGTCGGCCAGTTGCGGGAAGATTTTCACCAGCCGGGGCCGCATGAAGGCAAACAGGTCACGGGGCCTGATCTGGGAATAGCTGGCCCGTCCGCCGAACAGCATGCGGCGGTCTTCGGACAGGCGAAAATAATCGACGATGAAGTTGGTGTCGCTGACCGCGTCGTCGCCGGGCAGCGTCGCGTTCGCGCCGTTCTCGCCCAGGGACTCGGTGGCCAGAACATAGCTGGCGACCGGCATGATGCGCCGGTACAGCGGGCGCGACACCGCCCCAAGATAGGCATTGCCCGCCAGCACCATATGTTTGGCGCGGACCGTGCCCTCGGCGGAGTAGGCGGCGGGATGCGGGCCAGTGGCGACGCGCTCCACCGGTGAGCGTTCGAATATGCGCACGCCGGCCGCCTCGGCCGCCTGGGCCAGGCCCAGCGCATAATTCAGCGGATGAAAATGCCCGGCCCCGCCTTCCCACAGCGCCCCGTGATAGGCCGGCGACTTCAGCCGCTCCATCAGCGCGAAGCGGTCCAGCAGCTTGGTGTCATCACAGCCGTACCGGGCCAGGCTTTCCTGGTCCCGCTTCAATTCCTCCATGTGCGACGGCTTGGTGGCGGCATGCAGGTAGCCCCATTTCAGGCCGCAATCGATGTTATGGCGTTCGACCCGCTCACGGATCAGGGCCTTGGCTTCCTCCGCGACCTCCCAGCAGGCACGCGCGGCCTCCATGCCAAGCTTCGCCTCGATGGGCTCCATGCCCTTGGAAAAGCCGGTGCAGATCTGTCCGCCATTGCGGCCCGACGCGCCCCAGCCGATGCGCTCGGCTTCCAGCAGCACGACGTCGTAGCCGCGCTCGGCCAGGTGCAGCGCCGCCGACAGGCCGGTAAAGCCGCCGCCGACAACGCAAACATCGGTCGAAACTTCGCCCTCCAGCCGCGGACGTGACGGTGCCGGGTTGGCGGATGCGGCGTACCAGGAATCTGTGTGGCCTTGCATTAGACTGTCCTCAGGTACCAGTCGAAGTCCAGGGGCTGAATGCGGGCGTGATACTGATCGCATTCGAAGCGGCGGCAGGCCTCGTACAGCCCGTGATATTTCTCGCCCAGATAGGTGGGCAGAATCTGACCGTCCCGGAAGCGGTCCAGCGCGGTGTGCCAGTTCAGCGGCAGTTCGGGCAGATTGTCCGGATCCTGGTCGCCGATACTATGCGGTGGCGGGTCGATTTTGTTGGTCAGCCCGTGATGGATGCCGGCCAGAATGGCGGCCGTAACCAGGTAAGGGTTGGCGTCGGCGCCGGCGTTGCGGTGTTCGATGCGCAGCGCCTGATCGTCCGACGGCGGAATGCGCAGCCCCGCCGACCTGTTGTTGACGCCCCATGACGGCGAGACCGGCACATACATGCCCGGCTGGAAGCGCCGGTAGGAATTGGCGTTGGGCGCGAATATCGCCATGCTTTCGGGCAGCGCCGCGACCAGCCCGCCGATCGCATGGCGCAGCGCAGGCCCCGCCTTAATGCCCAGCGCCTCGTCCATCGGCCCGGCGAAGGCGTTGTTGCCGCCCTTGTCGTAAAGGCTGACATGCACATGGGTGCCGCTGCCGGCGGTTTCCTGGAAGGGTTTCGCCAGGAAGCTGGCCAGCAGGCCGTTGCGCCGCGCCACCCCCTTGATGGCGCGCTTAAGCATCGCCGCCTGGTCGCAAGCCGCCATCGCATCGGCCACATAATGCAGATTGATCTCGTACTGGCCGGGCGCGTATTCCTTCGACGCGGCCTCGGCCGGGATGCCTTGCGCCTTGCAGGCCTCGTCGACCTCGTTCAGGAACATCTCGAAATCGAACATCTCTTCCATGCCCAGTACCTGGGTCGTGCTCTGGCGGTATCCGCTTTCTTCCGAATATGCCGGGCGCGGATGGCCGTCGAGGCCCGGGTTCTGGTCAAGCAGATAGAATTCCAGTTCGATGGCGACCGTGGGGGAAAGCCCGATTTCAGCCAGCTTCGCGACCGCCTTCGACAGAATGCCCCGCGGGTCGTAAAGCAACGGCGCGCCGTCCTCGTCCACAATGCTGGCCAGCACCTGGCCCATCGGTTGCTCCGCCCAAGTGACCGGCGCCAGCGTGCCGGGCGCCGGGCGGCAGAAATAATCCGGGTCGCCATCGGCGATACCGTAATGGATCGTGTCCACGCCCTGGCCCCTGGCGTCCAGCAGGCAGATCGAGCCCGGTATCCTGATCTCGCCGGCAAACAGCTTGCCGAAACTGTCGCGCGACAGCCGCTTGCCCCGCAACATGCCACACATGTCGGGGACCAGCAGTTCAATCAGTTCAACGTCGGGATTGGCCGCCAGGAAGGCATCCATCTCCGGCATTTTCGTATCGTCCGGCATCGCGCGATGCTCCCGGGGTTAAATTGCGATTCGCCACTCGGCATCCTGCCTATTAACGGCGATTCGTCAAGGACGGCCCCTCTCCGGATGTCATGCGGCTGAATACCGTCATGCAATCGCCGGACAAGGTCACTCCGTCGGCTCTTTCGCCGGGTTCCAGAAGATCCAGATTATCATAGCAAATATCCTCGATGCCATATTCCAGATAGAGCAAGGCCGCGACGGTCAAGACGCCCAGGCCAACCATGAAGACCCGGTCCCATTTCCGCCATGACAACCAGACCCATAAGGCCGCCGCCACGGCGAGGGCCGCCCCGCGCATGAAGGCGCCGCCGCCGTGCAGAAAACTGTGCGGGTTCACGACCTCGATCAGCAGGGCGAAGAAAAGCAGAGGCGTAATCAATGTTACCGTGACCAGTCGAATTCTCTTCACAAACAGTTCTCCACCATAATATCCGCATCCTGCCCTCCCGTGACCGGCGCCAAGGAGGTTGCACGGGCGGCCAAAGGCGCTAGCGTAATATGCGATTCCAATAGACCGGATGATGCTCTAGAATAGTAACATCTTCAATTATATTACAGGTTCCCATGTCATCGCTCGAAGAGTGGATTACCTCGCGGCGTATCGAGGAGGTGGAATGCCTCGTCCCCGATATGTCGGGCATTGCGCGCGGCAAGATTTTGCCGTCCGCCAAGTTTATCAAGGGGGCGCAAGATGGCGGACTGCGCCTGCCCGAGGTGGTATTCGTGCAGAGCGTCACCGGCACCTACAAGGATGTGTCCGACGTGGCGGCGCCGGAGAATTCGGATGTGATGCTGTTGCCTGATCCGGCGACCATCCGCCCCGTGCCCTGGTATTCCGAGCCCACCGCGCAGGTGATCTGCGACGCCCGTTACATGGATGGCCGGCCGGTCGATATCGCGCCGCGCGAGGTGCTGCGCCGGGTCGTCGGGCTTTATGAGGATCGCGGCTGGCGGCCGGTCGTGGCGCCGGAACTGGAGTTCTATCTCGTCAAGATGAACACCGATCCGGATTATCCGCTGGAGCCGCCCATCGGCATGTCGGGCCGCCAGGAATCCGGAAGCCAGGCCTATGGCATCGAGGCCGCCAACGAGTTCGACCCTATCATGGAGGATATCTACGATTACTGCGAAGCGCAGGAGATCGATATCGATACCCTGGCGCATGAGTCCGGCGCGGCGCAATTCGAGATCAATTTCAATCATGGCGATCCGATGGTGCTCGCCGATCAGGTCTTTCTGTTCAAGCGCACGGTTCGCCATGCCGCCCTGAAGCACAAGGTCTACGCCACCTTCATGGCCAAGCCGCTTCAGCACGAGCCGGGCTCGGCGATGCATATCCATCAGTCGGTGGTCGATGTAAAGACCGGCCGCAATCTTTTCTCCACCAAGGCGGGCGCCGATTCGAAGCTGTTCCTGAACCATATCGGCGGGTTGCAGCGTTATCTGCCGGCGGCGATGCCGCTGCTGGCCCCGAACGTCAATTCCTACCGCCGGCTGATGCCCCATTCGGATGCGCCGATCAACGTGCACTGGGCCCATGACAACCGCACGGTGGGCCTGCGCGTGCCGTATTCCGACAATGAAAACCGGCGGATCGAAAACCGCGTCCCCGGGGTGGACGCCAATCCCTATCTCGCCATCGCCGCCTCGCTGGCCTGCGGCTGGCTGGGCATGACCGAGAAGGTCGATCCCAGCAATCCGGTCGAGGGCAACGCCTACCGCTACGCCTTTACGCTCAGCCGCCATCTCACCGACGCCCTGTCGAAGCTGAACCATTCGCGGCCCCTGAAGGACGTGCTGGGCGACCGCTTCGTCGCCGCGCTGAACGAGGTGAAG
>JADFVY010000243.1 GCA_015222795.1 Pseudomonadota bacterium
CAGCAATATCGCGCCCGCCCCGGCCGCCACCGGCAGCAACAGCAGAAACGGCATGACATGGCTTACCGGGTTGTGGGCGATCAGGTGGAACCACAGGCCGTAGCCGAAGGCGGTCATTATCAGGCCGAGATAGAGAACGGTTCCCCAGCCCAGAATGTCGGCGTTTGCCAGGGCTTCCATATGGCCGTCCTCCAGCAGGAACGAGGTGATGAAAAGCTGAGGCGCCGTAAACACCGCCACCCAGGCGATCAGCTGAAACCCGCCCAGCGAGTTGCCCAGTTTCTTGACCAGTATGTTGCCCCAGGCCCAGGTAATGGTGCCGCCGAGAACCAGAAAGAAAGGCGTGAGGTCGCCCTGGACCCCCGGCTGTCCGGCGATCAGGATCACGCCCGTGATGGCCACCGCCATGCCGGCGATGCGCCACCCTCCCATGCGGTCGCCCAGGAAGATCACGGCCATCAGGGTCGCGAACGGTACTTCCATCTGTATGATGATCGCAGCCAGCGATACGTCGAGCCCGTTCAGTCCGGTGAAGGTCAGGCTGTACTGGACCGTGCCGATTACGAAAGAGATTATAAATATCGGCCGCATCATGCCGATGGGCGGCTTCACGAACCAGACCAGCGCGAGGGCCGTTACCGTGAAGCGCAACGCAATCAGCATGATCGGCGGGAACTGGCCCATGCCGGCCTTGGCGAAGGTCAGCCCCATCCCCCAGGTAACGGCGACGGTAACGCCCATAAGAAAGTCGATTGGCTTCATGCAAGGGTGGTCCCTTTTCGGTAGCATGGCGGAAAGCCGACCTTAGCCGGGCATCATGCCCGGCGGGAACAAAAAAATGCCGGGCATGGTGCCCGGCATATTGAGTTTGAGAGTCGTTCCAACAGGAGAATGTCGGCGTCGTAATTTCGTAATCTCGTTCGCGGCAGCCGCCGTCGTTATCCGTCAGGCGGCTTCCAGCGATTTCATCTGGACCCGGTGCGACAGCATCTCCGCGTCGTCTTCGCGCCCCATGTCGTGGTACAGCGCGGCCAGGTCCGGCAGAATTTCGATAACCCGCTCATGTTCGGCGCCAAAGGCCTGCTTGCGCATCTCAATGGCCTGCAGGTAGGCAACCTCGGCGTCCGGAAGCTGCCGGCGCTGGCGGTGCATTCCAGCAAGGCGCAACATGACCCGCGACCGCAGCGCGTTGGTGGCGCTGTCCTGAAGCCGATCCAGTAGTTCGCGGCACTGGATCTCGGCCTCGTCGTAACGGCCCTGGTTCTGATACAGATCGACCAGACCGAACGTCACGTTGCCGACCAGGGCGCTGTCATGCCCGAAGGTCGTTTTGGCGGCCGCAATCGCATGTTTGTAAAGATTTTCCGCCCTTCGATACTGCCCCAGCAGGCAAGCCGTAACCGCCGCGGCGTTGTAATAGACGGGACTATCGGGACTATCCAGGATGGCGCGATCGAATGCCAGCGCGGCGCGGGTATAGTCCTGTGTCTCCATTGCCTTGCAACCTGTCACATATGCTTGCGAGCCGCTGTCCGTTTTCATTCGTTTTGTCCTTAACAACACTCAGCCCGGTTGAGTTTCCCGGTAGCGTCGGTTCAATCGGTTCCACCCCGTCCGTCCCGCGCTTTGTTAACAATTTATTTACCTTCCAGGGAAATTTAATGCAATTTGTATCGTTTAAAGTACTAATAAAATTAATG
>JADFVY010000244.1 GCA_015222795.1 Pseudomonadota bacterium
CAACGGGTTGGCGTTCGCCGGCCGACTGCCGCGCCTTGCATTCGACACGGCGAACGCCAATGAAAACAGCAACATATTTCGGGCCAGACTCTTATGCGATCCAATAGATCGGATAAAGATGCTCGCCCCTTAAAATCGCGGGCAATTTTATCCGATCAAACTGAACCGAACCGGTTCCGTTTGATCGGATATTGCCCTAGGATATAGCCGAATGTAATGGCGGCAGATGCCCGCCAGAATGGAATTTGGGGGACAGGTGGCCTTATCCACCGGACCGGATCCACGCCGCGCAAGCGGTGAGCGGAAAGATGCGGGCGCGCGCCGTAACGGGCGGCACCGGCAGGGTTACTGTGCCGCGCTGGATCTGGGCACCAACAACTGCCGTCTTCTGGTCGCCCGGCCGGCGGACGGCGGATTTCGTATCGTCGATGCCTTTTCGCGCGTCGTGCGTCTGGGCGAGGGGTTGGAGGAAACCGGCCGCCTGTCGGAGGCGGCGATAAAGCGCACGATCGAGGCGCTGCGCGTCTGCGCCACAAAAATACGGCGGCGCGGCGTGGCGCATGGGCGTTATGTCGCCACGGCGGCCTGCCGGAACGCGGATAACTGCGACGAATTCATCTGCCGGGTCGAGGAAGAAACCGGTCTCTTTGTCGAAACCATCTCGGCGGAAGAAGAGGCAAGACTGACCGTCGCCGGTTGTTTTCCGTTGCTCAACGACAACACTCCCCATTCGCTGGTTTTCGACATCGGCGGCGGCAGCACCGAGGTCATGTGGCTGGCCCGCAATGGGGCCACCCAGGAGATGGTCGACTGGATATCCATGCCGTTCGGCGTTGTCTCGCTGACCGAACGTTTCGGGCAGGGGCCGTTCGAGACCGCCGCCTGGGAGGTCATGGTCGGGGAATTGCTGGAACAGTTGGCGCCATTCTGCGAGGCCCACGGCATATCCGGCCATGTGGACAAGGCGGATGTCCAGATGTTGGGATCGTCGGGCACGGTGACCACGCTGGCCGGGCTGAAGATGGAACTGGAACGATACGACCGCTCGCGGGTCGATGGCTCGATTTTGAAGTTCGGCGATGTGCATTCGCTGGCGGCCGGGCTAAGCGCCATGACCGCCGAAGACCGCGCCGCCCATCCCTGCATTGGCAACGAACGGGCCGACATGATGGCCGCCGGCTGCTCGATCCTGGAGGCGATCTGCCGTCGCTGGCCGGTAGGGCAGCTGCGTGTCGCCGACCGCGGCGTGCGCGAGGGCATCCTGGTCGACCTGATGGGACGTAAGGCAAATTTATATGGATCGCGCAATGACGACCGGTAAAAATGGCGCCAAGGGGGCCAAGGGACGAGGTGCGCCGCGCGCGGCCCGTGTGCGCGTCAAATCCGCCAAGGGCCGCAAGCTGTCTTCCAAGCTGTGGCTGGAGCGCCAGCTGAACGACCCCTATGTGGTTGAGGCAAAAAGACTGGGTTATCGCAGCCGCGCGGCCTTCAAGCTGGCCGAGATCGACGATAAATCAAAAATCCTCAAGCCCGGCGGCCGCGTGGTCGACCTCGGCGCCGCGCCCGGCGGCTGGGTGCAGGTGGCGCTGCAGCGGGTCGGGGCCAAGGGACGCGTCGTCGGCATCGATCTGCAGGAAATCGAACCGATCCCCGGGTCTGAACTGCTGGTGGGCGATTTTCTGGACGAGGATGCGCCAGACCGCCTGCGCGCGCTGTTGAACGGACCGGCCGATGTGGTGCTCAGCGACATGGCGGCCTCTTCGTCCGGCCATGCGCCGACCGACCATCTGCGCATCATGGGATTGGCCGAGGCGGCGCTGGAATTCGCGCTCGAGGTGCTGGCCCCGGGCGGCGCCTTCGTCGCCAAGGTGCTGCAGGGCGGCAGCGAGCGGGCGTTACTGGAGACGATGCGACGCAATTTCACCAAGGTCACCCACGTAAAGCCACCGTCCAGCCGTAAGGATTCCGCCGAACTTTATGTGGTGGCAACGGGGTTCCGTGGCGGGGACCGGGATTGAATTCGATTCCGCGCGGTTTCTCTTCAACAAGTCCTTCGACAGACCCAGGATAAGGACTCTCGTCCTACTCCAGATGCGACGGCAGTTCGTTATCGGGCAGGTCGGTCAGGTCCTTGGCGATTTCACCGGTGACCAGGGCCTTGGCGTGTTGGCCCAGAGCGCTGCGCAGGTCGCCCAGCGCCTGGGGTGGCGCCACCAGGATCAGCGCCTCGTATTTCTTGCTCAGCGCCGCTTCCTCCAGCGCGCCGGCGACCGATTTGGCGAATTTCTCCTTGGCGTAGCGGTGCCAGTCGACGCGGGGTTCCATGGCATGGCGCGCGGCGTTGGCGCTCTCCTGCACGCGGCCGGGACGGTCGGCGCCAAGATCGCGGGTCGGGGTGCGGGCTTGCGCCTCGCTGAAGCACCTGTCCGAGGCCGGCGTCAGTGGTGCGTTCGCTCCGATCCTCTCCAGCAGGCGGGCCTTGGCGCCGTCGGCGACAAGCACCCATGTAGTGACGGATTTGGTTCGCATGGCGGTCTCCCATTTTGAAAAAAGGGATGTCCTGTCGGGGCAATAAAGCCCTGATCGGTGGGGGGCGCCATGAGGCAGGTCAAAAATGTGAGGCTGGTAAAAAAAAGGGCGCCGCAATGGCGCCCTTTCCATAATTATCGGCCGGATTGTTATTCAGACGGATTAACGATTTCCGCGATGCCGTCTTCGGATTCGTGGATGACCGTGCTGTGCGTGAAGTCTTCGGATTTGCCATCCAGCAAACTGTTGACCGCATCCACCACGTCGGCGTCGATCAGCCCATCCTTGTTGGCCGCATCCTGCAGATTGCCGGCGGCGTCGGTGGAGGCTGCATCGACTGCGGCGGTCAGCGCATCCGCATCCGCTTGCAGTACCGCCTTGTCGCCTTCCAGAACCCCTATCTGGTCTTCGAGCGCCTGCTTGTCGGTCACGTAGTCCGTGTCTTCCGGATCCAGGGCGTCGATGTCCGCCTGCAATGCCGCGATATCACCGTCGATCGTGGCGATATCGGCAATAATCAGGTCATAAGCCGCCCAATCCACCAGCCCGTATTCCGCCTCGTAGACCACCATGGCGTCCATATAGGCGGCCAGCATGCCGACCTTCGATTTCGCGTTGGCATGCGCCAGGCCGTTGGCCGAGGCATGCGCCGCGTTCAGCGATCCCATCGCCGACGCCATATTGCCGTTGCCGTTATTCGTGGCGGCGGGGCCGCCATTTTCCGCGTGGCCCGCGGCCTTGCCCGGATTTCCATCCTTGCCGTAAGCATTGCCAGCCATCGCCGGTGGGGCCGAGAATGCCACTGCGCCGACTACCAGCGCGGCCATGGCGAAATAGCCCAGCCCAGTTCCCATGTCCGTTTTCATAATTCGCTTCCCATAAAATTTTAACGAATTTTTAATAAAACACATATGAGTAGTGAAAATCAATCCCGGAGGCGTCAATCCACCACATGTCGTGAGGCCTTGGCAGCGCACGAATCCTGTGTATGATGCGGCGACTTTCAACGGGGGGTAATATTTATGAAACTGCTTGAAGGTCTCACATTCGACGATGTCCTGCTGCAACCGGCGGCATCCGATGTTTTGCCGGGCCAGGCCGATACCCGCACCAGGCTGACAAAAACGATTGAACTTGGCATTCCGCTGATATCCTCGGCCATGGATACGGTCACGGAATGCAACATGGCGATTGCCATGGCCCAGGCTGGCGGCATCGGTGTACTTCACAAGAATATGGATATCGAGCGCCAGGCCGAGGAAGTCCGCCGGGTCAAACGCTACGAGTCGGGGATGGTAGTGAATCCGATCACCATCAATCCGGAACAGACACTCGCCGACGCGCTGCAATTGATGGCCGATCACGGCATTTCCGGAATCCCCGTCGTGACCAGGCGCAGCAAACGGCTGGTCGGAATCCTGACTAACCGTGATGTCCGCTTCGCCACCAATGCGAATCAGCAGATCAAGGAGTTGATGACCAAGCGCGGGTTGGTGACCGTGAAGGTAGGGGTCGGCAGCGAGGAGGCGCGCCACCTGCTGCACAAACATCGGATCGAGAAACTGCTGGTGGTCGACGACGACCGTCAATGTGTTGGCCTGATTACGGTCAAGGATATGGAAAAATCCCAGAAATACCCGAATGCCTGCAAGGATGAACAGGGCCGCCTGCGCGCCGCCGCGGCGACCGGCGTGGGTCCCGATGGGCTGGCGCGCGCCGAGGCGTTGATCGATGCGGGCGTCGATGTTGTGGTGGTCGATACCGCCCATGGCCACAGCAAGGGCGTTCTCGAGGCGGTCGGCCAGATCAAGAAGTTGAGCAACCAGACCCAGATCATCGCCGGTAACATCGCGACCAGGGAAGGTGCCCAGGCGCTGATCGACGCCGGCGCGGACGCCGTAAAAATCGGCATAGGGCCAGGCTCTATCTGTACGACCCGTATCGTCGCCGGCGTGGGCGTGCCGCAGTTGACGGCAATCACGAGTGCGGTCGAGGCCTGTCGAAAAGCGGGCGTCACCGCCATCGCCGACGGCGGCATCAAGTTTTCCGGCGATCTGGCCAAGGCGATTGCCGCCGGCGCCGACTGCGCCATGATAGGCTCGCTGCTGGCGGGCACCGAGGAAGCGCCGGGCGAGGTCTTTCTCTTCCAGGGCCGTTCCTACAAGGCTTATCGCGGCATGGGTTCGGTGGGCGCGATGGCGCGCGGCTCGGCCGACCGCTATTTCCAGCAGGAAGTCCAGGATTCGCTGAAGCTGGTGCCCGAGGGCGTCGAGGGCCGCGTGCCCTACAAGGGGCCGGCCGGCACGGTGATCCACCAGTTGGTCGGCGGGTTGAAGGCGGCCATGGGTTATACTGGCAACCCGACCATCGCCAGCATGCACAATAACTGTACCTTCGTTAAAATCACCGGCGCGGGTCTGCGCGAAAGCCATGTCCATGACATCACCGTCACACGCGAGGCGCCTAATTACCGCACCGAAAACTGATCCGATGGAGCGCGCGCGATGACTCCTGGCGCTCGTGTTGCCGCGGCGGTCGAACTGCTCGACGCCGTCGAGGCGGATTGGACGCGGCCGGTCGACGCGCTGGTTGCCGGCTGGTTCCGCAAGCGGCGCTATGCCGGGGGCGGCGACCGGCGGTCCATCCAGGCGATTCTCTATGCAGTACTGCGCCGCCGCGCCCAGATCGACTGGTGGCTGGAGGCCGCCGGACACCCCACTGTGTCGCGGGGACGCGCCATCGCCGCGCTGATGCTGGGCGAGGGCTGGGGCGAGGCTGACCTGAACGCCGCCTTCGACGGCGGGCAATACCGCCCGGCGCCGTTGGACGAAGGCGAGCGCGCCCTCGCCGGATCGCTGGCCGGCAAGGGATTCGACGATCCCGCCCAACCGGTCCATGTAAGGGGCAACATCCCGGCCTGGATGGAAGACGAATTCCGCGCCGCGCTGGGCGACTCGCTGGAAACCGAACTGGCCGCGCTGATGCGCGAGGCGCCGGTGGATTTGCGCATCAACAGCCTGAAGACGACGCGCGAGGCGGTGGCCGACCTGCTGGCCGCGACC
>JADFVY010000245.1 GCA_015222795.1 Pseudomonadota bacterium
ACAGGATTCTGGCGGCATGATCAGACAACGGAATACACCTTAACCTGGCCGCCAGACTGTCCAACAAAGTGGGACCACCTCACAATGGTCGATGATGGAAGAGGTTTTTCACACCGATTGAACATACAAGTTTGAGGACGACAGAAATGACACAGGCATCAAAAGGGCGGCTTTTCGGAAAAACCGCATTAATCACTGCCGCTGGGCAAGGGATAGGCCGCGCAACCGTGGAGGCTTATGCGGCGGAAGGAGCAACGGTGTTTGCCGCCGATATCAATGAAACCAGTTTAGCGGAGTTGGAAGCGCTGGAAGGCGTGACCACTATACATTTAGATGTAACGCAACGCGACGATATAGATTCAGCATTGAAACAAACAGGAACACTGGATGTGCTTTTCAATTGCGCGGGGTTTGTACATTCCGGCACCATTCTTGAATGCAGCGAAGCTGACTGGGACTTTTCCTTCAACTTGAACGTCAAGGCGATGTATCAGCTGGCCAAGGCTGCCATTCCTTCAATGCTTGAAAACGGCGGTGGGTCGATCATCAACATGTCTTCTCTGGCATCTTCGGTCAAAGGCGTTCCCAACCGTTTTGTCTATGGTGCTTCCAAGGCTGCCGTTATAGGGATGACCAAGGCAATTGCGGCGGATTTCGTTACCCAGGGTTTGCGTTGCAACGCTATATGCCCCGGTACCGTAGACAGCCCGTCCCTCCACGATCGTTTGCGCGATACCGGTGATTATGACGCCGCCAAGTCTGCATTCATCGCCCGACAACCCATGGGCCGCGTCGGCAAGGTGGAAGAGATCGCTGCTTTGGCCGTATATCTCGGCGCGGACGAAAGCGCATTCACGACGGGTCAGACGCATGTCATCGACGGCGGCTGGGCCATGTAGCTGGTCAGCCCCTTGCGCATGCCTGTCTTTCTGGCCATGGAATTCTCCCGTGGAATGTAAACCCCTGGACCGACAACATGGTTTCATCGGACGGCCACGTTCCG
Organism: Pseudomonadota bacterium; assembly: GCA_015222795.1. Classification (GTDB taxonomy): domain Bacteria; phylum Pseudomonadota; class Alphaproteobacteria; order UBA8366; family JADFVY01; genus JADFVY01. The sequence goes on from JADFVY010000245.1 coordinate 1,004, forward strand.
TCAACGAATATTATCGCTGAATGATCGCGCCTCGCTGGCCGATAACACGCGCCGCCAGGGCGTGCCCGGCCTTTGCGGCTTCGTTTGGCAGTTGGCCTGCGATGCGGGCGGCGATATAGGCCGCGTTGAAGGAATCGCCGGCTGCAGTACTGTCGATAACCTGAGAAACCGGTGCCGCCGCCACCTCCAACATTTCACCATTCAACGCCACGACACAGGGATCGGCGCCGCGCTTGACCACGATTTCGCCGCACCCCGCATCCCGCAGTCTCGCGACCGTCGTAGCGGCATTCTCGTCCCCGAAAAGCGCGGCTTCGTCCTCGAAGGTAGGCAGGGCGACGCTGGCATTTTGCCAAGCCTGCCCGATGACCGCTCGCGCCTCTTCCCTGTCGGGCCAGAGCCGGGGCCGAAAATTGGTATCGAACGCGACCTGCCCGCCCCGCTTGCGCACGCCCCGGCAGAGATCCATCAGTTTTTCCCGGGCCCCGGGGCTAAGGATGGCAAGAGTAATGCCGCTGAAATAAAGCCAGTCGAACCCGGCCAATGCGGCAAGCGTCTGTTCCGCGCCAGCGGTCGCAAATAGCTGCCGGGCCGCGGCGCGATCGCGCCAGTACAGGAATTCCCGCTCGCCCCGCTCGTCCACCCTGATCGTATAGAGGCCGGGTAGCCCCCCTGGCAGGCGTTCCGTCAGGCTGGTATCGATGCCTTCGGCTGTCCAGCCGTCCAACATTTCGGCGCTGTATGGATCGTCGCCAAGAACGGTGACGTAATGGACCCGCGCCTGCCTATCCGCCAATTCACGGGCCAAATAAACTGCACTGTTCAGCGTATCCCCGCCCCAGGTCCGCCGCATGGACCCGGGGCCGGATGCGGCATCCTCGAACAGTTCGATCATGCATTCGCCGATACAGGCGATCCTGGTCATCACGCCACCGCCGGGCCGTTTTAGCGCTCGACCCCGTTCAGCTTGCACAGCAGGTCGTATATACGTGGGCCAAAGGCGTTCTCATCCCCGGCAACCCGCGCCAGGGTAATTGTCTGGTGCACGGCTGAGGCTATGGTAGCCACGGCCGGCAGGGCCTCTGCCATATGGGTGTAATAGGACATGTCCTTGTGCATGTTCTTGATGGTGAACTGAAAGACGGTGTCGTCGTCATTCAGCACGTTTTGCGCCATCCGGCGGAACATCACGCTGTCGGCGCCGCCGGCCGTGATCACATCGTACAAGGCCTGCTTGTCGATTCCCGCCTTGTTCGCGACCGCCATGGCCTCGTTCGCCACCATCGCCGTGCCCAAGGCCACGAAGTTGTTGACCAGCTTCACCGTATGGGCCGAACCGGTCTCGCCGCAATGGACGAAGGTATCGGCGAAACATTCGACCACCGGCTTGACCTCGTCGAACAGCGCCGGATCGCCGCCATACATGACCGCGAGCGTGCCTTCCTCCGCCTGGACCGGTGTGCGGCTGAGCGGCAGATCGAGGAAGCGCCCTCCCTTCGCCTTGATGGCGGCGGCGACCTTGAGCGTGGAATCCGGCATGGTCGTGGAACAGTCGGCGATGATCGTGCCTTCCGTAATCCCGGCCAGGATACCGTTCTCCCCGTAAATGTTTTCCTCGACCTGCGGCGTACCGGTCACGCAGATGAAGACAAGATCACAGTCGCGCGCAAGTTCGGCGGCGTTCTTCGCCTCGGTCGCGCCGCGACCGACCAGATCCTCGACCGGCTGTCGATTGCGGTGACCGAGGATCGCCAGCGGCCAGCCCTTCTCGACAATGTTTTTGGCCATGCCATGGCCCATCAGGCCGACCCCGATGAAGCCTACCTTCATATTTTTTTCCGTCATGACGTTTCCCTCGCTTATGCGTCGGCTACGCAGAGCTGATGCTGCTCACCCAGCCCCTCGATGGCGAGGCTGACCCGGTCGCCGACCTTCAGATAGACCGGCGGCTTCTGGCCCAGCCCGACGCCCGGCGGCGTGCCGGTGGAAATGATATCGCCCGGCTGCATCGACATGTAGCGGCTGACGTAGCTGACCAGATGGGCCACGCCGAAGACCATCGTCCGGGTGCTGCCTTCCTGATAGCGATGGCCGTTGACCTCCAGCCACATGGCGAGGTTATGCGGGTCCGGGACGTCGTCGGGCGTGACCAGCCAGGGGCCGGTCGGCCCGAAGCTGTCGCAGGACTTGCCCTTGACCCATTGTCCGGTGCCTTCCAGCTGGAATTCGCGCTCGCTGACGTCATTGATGACGCAGAATCCGGCCACATAATCCATCGCGTCGGCCTCGTCGATATATTTGGCGTGGCGCCCGATGACAACACCGAGTTCAACCTCCCAGTCGGTTTTGGTGGCGCCGCGGGGGATGATAATGGGGTCGTTGGGACCGGACAGCGCGCTGGTCGCCTTCATGAACAGAACCGGGGTTTCCGGGACCGGCATGCCGGACTCGGCCGCATGGTCCGAATAGTTCAGGCCGATGCAGATGAACTTGCCGGGCCGGGTAATGCAGGGGCCGAGGCGCGGGTCGCCATCAACCTTCGGCAGGCTCTCCGGGTCGATCCCGCGCAGCCTGTCCAGCACTTCCGTCGTCACCGTCTCGGGCGACAGGTCGGCGATCTCGCCACCCAGATCGCGGATACCGCCGGCGGCGTCGAGCATGCCCGGCCGCTCGCGGCCCGGTTCTCCATAGCGCAAAAGCTTCATTTCATAGTCCTCTTCAAATTGTCATGCCGCCGTCGATGACGGTCCACTCGCCCGTCACGAAGGCTGAATCGTCCGACGCAAGATAGAGCGCCAGCGATGCGATTTCCTCAGCGGTTCCCAAGCGCCCCATCGGCTGGCGCCCTCCGCCGAGTATTTTTCGGCGATGGCCCGTCCGATGCCTTGCGCCGCGGCGGTAACCAGCGCCTTCTTTCCTAGTGGAGTAAATCTTCCTGTCATGACATCACACCGGCAACGTGTAAGAGGTTTTCACGATGGTATAGAACTCGCGCGCATAACGGCCCTGTTCGCGCGGGCCGTAGCTGGAACCCTTCCGGCCGCCGAACGGCACATGGTAATCCACACCGGCTGTCGGCAGGTTGACCATGGTCATGCCGGCCTCGGAGTTGCGCTTGAAGTCGCTGGAATATTTCAGCGACGTCGTGCAGATGCCCGCCGACAGGCCGAAAACCGTATCGTTGGCTGTGGCCAGGGCCGCGTCATAATCCTTGACCCGGATCACCGTGGCCACCGGGCCGAAGATTTCTTCGCGATTGACCCGCATGTCATTGCTGGTTTCGGTCAACAGGGCCGGCGCCATGTAGAAACCTTCGGTGGCGCGGTTCAGCCGCTCGCCGCCACAGGCCAGCTTCGCGCCTTCCTTCACACCGATATCCACATAGGACAGATCCTGGTCAAGCTGGCTCTGATCGACAACCGGCCCGATTTGCGTGCCGCTCTTGCGGGCATCGTCCACCGTCAGCGCCTTCAGCGCCGCTTCCATGGCGCCGACGAATCGGTCGTGGATACCCTCGGTCACGATCAGGCGCGACGAAGCGGTGCAACGCTGGCCGGTCGAATAAAAGGCGCCCTGCACCGCGCAGTTCACGGCCGTATCCAGGTCGGCATCGTCCAGCACGACCAGCGGGTTCTTGCCGCCCATCTCCATCTGAACCCGGGCCAACCGTTCAACGGCCTTTGCCGCAATCGTCCGCCCCGTCTCGACCGAACCGGTGAAGGTGATGGCGTCAACATCCCGAGACCCCAGGATAGCCTCGCCGACCAGTGAACCACGGCCCATGACGAGGTTGAACACACCCTCTGGAAGGCCGGCGCGGGCGATGATGTCGGCCAGCGCCCAGGCGCTTCCCGGCACAAGGTCGGCCGGCTTGAACACCACACAATTGCCATAGGCCAGCGCCGGCGCGATCTTCCAGGCCGGAATGGCGATCGGGAAGTTCCAGGGGGTGATAATGCCGATCACGCCGACCGGCTCACGGGTAATTTCCACGTCCACACCGGGACGGACCGAGGGCAGTTTCTCGCCCTCGGGGCGAAGCACCTCGCCGGCGAAGAACTTGAAAATCTGACCGGCGCGGGCGGCCTCGCCGATGCCTTCCGGCAGGGTTTTGCCTTCCTCGCGCGCCAGCAGGTTACCCAGTTCATCCTTGCGGGCCAGAATCTCGTTGCCGATCGCCTCCAGCATGTCGGCGCGGGCCTGGATATTGCCGCGCGACCAGGCTGGGAAAGCGGCGCGGGCCGCAGCGATGGCCTGCAATGCCTGCTTGGCGTCGGCACGGGCATATTCCCCGACCATATCCGACAGATCCGACGGGTTCATGTTCCGGTTGATGTCGGCGCCTTCAATCCATTCGCCGCCGATCAGGTTCTTGTATAGACTCATAACATTCTTTCCTTCGGATTCAGATAAGCTTGCGGGCCGCCAGATTACGCATCAGTGCGCCGGTCCCGAAGGTCCAGGGGGCGGCCTTGTCGGATGTGGTGACCCGGTTGACCAGCGCGCCCAGCCTGGGGGACGCAATGGTGACGATATCGCCGGGGTGGTGGGTGAAACCCATGCCGGGGGCGTCGCGGTCCTTGGTGGGCGCGAACATGGTGCCGGTGAACAGGGCCAGCCCGTCCGGATATTGGTGGTTCGCGCTGATGGTCTGGCCGACCAGATCCAGCGGGTCCCGACTGATCTCGGCCATCGAACTGCTGCCTTCCATCACGAAACCGTCCGTGCCCTTGACGGTCAGCGAAACCTCGCAGGCGCGTACATCGTCGATGCCGAAATGTTCGTCGAAAAGGCGTAGAAAGGGCCCAATGGCACAGGAGGCGTTATTGTCTTTCGCCCGGCCCAGCAACAGCGCGCTCCGCCCCTCGAAATCGCGCAGATTGACGTCGTTTCCCAGCGAAACGGCAACGGTTTTGCCCGACGCATTGGCGATCATCACGGTTTCGGGTTCGGGGTTGTTCCAGGTGGAGTCGGGATGCAGGCCGATCTCGGCGCCAATCCCGACCGCCGACATCGGTTGCGATTTGCTGAACACCTCGGCATAGGGACCGATGCCGACCTCGAGATATTGCGACCAGAGCCCGCGCTCGATGAGCATTTGTTTCAGCCGCTCGGCCTCTTCCGAGCCGGGCTTAACTCTGGCAAGATCGCCGCCGATTTCGCGTTCGATCTTTTCGCGCGCGGCTTCGGCGCCGGCGGGGTCGCCCTTGGTGTGCTCTTCGATGACCCGCTCCAGGATCGAGCGTACGAAGGTCACGCCGGCCGCCTTCAGCGCCTGCAGGTCCACCGGAGCCAGAAAATGCGGCAGTGACGGATCCAGCGCGTCGGCATGGCTGTTTTCCAGAATTTCCTTGATCGGGCCGATCCGTTCGCCCTCATGGGACCGGATCGCCGCCGCCGGCGCATCCATATTCAACAGTTCGGAAACCGTCGGCGACAGGCGTGATATGTCACGCACTTCCCCGTCGCGAATTGTCACCACGCCCGGTCCCGCGATACCGTCGGGCCGCCATATGCGGCCGACCAGGGTCGCCTGCTCGTAATCGTCAGGAAGAACACTCTCGAGATTGAGAACGAAACCGGCTTCATTCATCGTCATTCCCTTACATCACGGCGCCGATAACCCAGGGCACAAATTCATTATCGCCCAGGCCAAGCGCCTCGCTTTTCGATTGATCGCCCGATGCTACGGCCAGGAACAGGCGGAAGATGCGCTCGCCCATTTCCCCGACCGAGACACCCTTGTCCAGGATATCGCCACAATTGAGGTCCATGTCCTCTTCGAGGCGCTGGTACATCGGCGTGTTGGTGGCCAGCTTGATCGACGGCGACGGTTTGAAGCCGAATGCCGAGCCGCGCCCGGTGGTGAAGCAGACCAGATTGGCGCCGCTCGCCACCTGGCCGGTGATGGAAGCCGGGTCATACCCGGGCGAGTCCATGAAGGCGAAACCCTTCTCGGTCACCGGCTCGGCATATTTGTAGACGCCGGTCAGGTTCGTGGTGCCGCCCTTGGCCGCCGCGCCCAGCGATTTCTCCAGGATGGTGGTCAGCCCACCGGCCTTGTTGCCGGGCGACGGGTTGTTGTCCATCGAGCCGCCGTTGCGCGCGGTGTAATCCTCCCACCAGCGGATGCGCTCGATCAGCTTCTCGCCAACCTCTCGGCTGACCGCACGGCGGGTCAGCAAATGTTCCGCGCCGTAAATTTCCGGTGTCTCTGCAAGGATCGCCGTACCGCCATGACGCACCACAAGGTCGGCCGCCGCGCCCAGCGCGGGATTCGCGGTGATGCCGGAATAGGCGTCCGACCCGCCACATTGCAGGGCGACGGTGAGATTCGCGGCGGGGACATCCTGCCGCTCGACCTTGTTGGCCTCGGGCAACATCTCGCGGATGACTCGCACTCCCGCCTCCACCGTGGCGCGGGTGCCGCCGGTATCCTGGATGTTCATGTAACGGAAGGCAGGGCCTTCCTCCAGCCCGTAGGCATCGAGCAGGAACTTGATCTGGTTAGACTCGCAACCCAGCCCGACCAGCAATATGCCGGCCATGTTGGGATGCCTCGCATAGCCCCACATCAGGCGCTGCAGAAGGGCGAACCCCTCGCCGTCCATGGCCATGGCGCAACCCGTACCATGGGTAAAGGCGACCACGCCATCCACGTTTGGATAGTCCGCCAGCGCATCGCCCTCAAAGGCGCGCGCAATATGTTTCGCGGCGGTGGCCGAGCAATTCACCGTGGTCAGCACGCCGATATAGTTTCGCGTCGCGATACGCCCGTCGGACCTGACAATACCTCGAAAACTGGCTCTTTCGGCCTCCGGCACGAAATCGGTCGGCCGAGTATCGGCGCCGAAGGCGTAATCGCGCTCGAACGGTCGGAATTCGCAGTTCTGCGTGTGAACATGGGCGCCGGCCGCGATGTCAGCGGGGGCAAAACCGATGATCTGGTTGTATTTGCGGATCGCCTCGCCGGCGGCGATCGGTGCGGTGGCGATCTTGTGGCCGGCCGGGATCGGCTCGGCCGCGGTCACACCCTCGCCCGGGATATCGGTTCCGACACCGATCTTCGCGCGGGCGACGATGACATTATCGGCGGCGTTCAGGCGGATGGTCAGCGGTGCGGTTTCGGTCATGGAGTCTGTATACCCGTGGTCGCCACATAGACCGCATAGAGCGACTTTGTGGCGGTAATGAAAAGACGGTTCCGTCGCGGGCCGCCGAAGGTAAGATTGGCGACCATGGTCGGTATGCGGATCTTGCCCAAGGCCATGCCGTCGGGAGCAAAGCAGATAACACCGTCCTGGCAACTGGTCCAGACATTGCCGTCGATATCCAGCCGAAACCCGTCGGGCACGCCGGGCGAAACCTCTGCAAAAATACGACTGTTGCGCAGCTTGCCGTCGTCGGTCACGTCGAAGGCGCGGATATGGTGCGGGCCATCCGGGTCATGGCTAAACCCGGAATCTGCAATATAGAGGATGCTTTCGTCCGGCGAGAAGGCAAGGCCGTTGGGTTTCACAAAATCATCAGCGACGACCGCGATGTCGCCGGTCGCCGGGTCCACGCGGTAGACATAACAGCCATCCTGTTCGGACTCGGCCTTATAGCCCTCATAGTCGGACATGATCCCGTAGGTCGGATCGGTGAACCAGATGCTACCGTCCGATTTCACGACGACGTCGTTGGGCGAGTTCAGCTTTCTGCCCTGGTAGGAATCCGCGATCACCGTGATCGAGCCATCGGGCTCGGTGCGCGTCACATTGCGGCCGCCGTGATGGCATGACACCAGTCGTCCCTGGCGGTCCCGGGTATTGCCGTTGGAGAAATTGGAATTCGCCCGGAAAACGCTGACGCCCAGGTCGGGCAGCCAGCGCAGCAGCCGGTTGTTCGGGATATCGCTCCAGACCAGATAGCCGCCATCATTGAACCAGACCGGCCCCTCGGCCCATCGGCTGCCATCATAAAGTTCCTCGACCTCGGCGATGGGCACCGTCAGGTCATGGAAGCGCTTGTCGTAATATTCGTATGAATCGCCAACAAGGGCCATTTGCTCTCTCCCCTGGTAAGTTAGCGCTGGAGCTTGTCGCCGCCGGCGACTGTGATGACGGCGACGATGATAAGGCCGGTCATGATAAGCCGGATGCCGGCGCTGGCGCCGAAGGTATTCAGCATGGTGACCAGCAGGAACATGAACAGCGACGCTCCCCAAATGCCGGGGATGTTGGACCTGCCGCCCGCCACCGAAGTGCCGCCAATCACCACCACGGCGATCGAGGCCAGCAGGTACTCGCTGCCCATATCCAGCGATGCACCACCGGAAAAGCCGGCCAGCAACAGGCCGCAGAAACCGGCCAGGATCGCGCTTAGCGTATAGGTCGCATAGCGAACCCGCTCTACTTTGATACCCGCCAGCCAGGCCGCGCGCATGTTCTGACCGATGGCCAGTACGGAACGCCCATAGAGAGTCCGGTTTAAGAGGATGCTGGCGAGAACGGCAAAGCCGACGATGAAGATAGCCAGTAACGGAATCCCGGCGACCTTCATGGTGGTAAAATCGGCCAGCAGCGGCGGCGGCTTGATCTTGAGCCCGCGTCCGTAGGCGATGGCCGTCGACAAAATCAGGAAACTGGCCGACAGGGTTGCGATGATCGGCGGGATTCGCAGTACCCGGATCAGCATGTAGTTGAAGGCGCCGACGGCAATCCCGGTTCCCAGCGCGATCAGTACGCCGACCGGCAGCATCGCGTTCGACCCATCCATAACCTTCATGCAGATGGCGCCTGAAAGCGCGATGGTAGCCGGGATCGAAAGATCCACATTGCCGGGCCCGGTGGTGATGACAAACATCTGGCCGATGCCGACGATAACCGTGAAGGTGGCGAAAGACAGGGCCGCCGAGATGATGCTGCCGCCGCCCTGGCCCATGGTATAGGTCACCGTCGCCAGCCAGACCATGATCGTGCCCACATAGGACCAGATCCAGGGCTTTTCGCCCAGCTTCTTCAGCGTGGCGGCAAGACTTCCGTTCATCGCGCTTCCCTCCAGTTGATCAGGGCCCTGAGGGCAAGGACCAGGATCAGGATGCCGCCCTGTGCGCCGACTTGCCAGTCCGGCGAAATGCGCAGGAAAATCAGGAAGGACCCCGCCAGCGTCAAGGTCATGGCCCCGATGACAGCGCCGGCCGGGGAAACCCGCCCGCCGACGAACTCGCCGCCACCCAGGATGACGCCGGCGATTGAATAAAGCGTGTAACGGTCGGCGATATGGGCGTCGGCGGCCGAGGTCAGCCCGATCAGCGACAACCCCGCCAGGACACCAAACAGTCCTGCCAGGGCGAACATCGTCATCTTGATTTTCAGCATCGACCAGCCGGCCCGTGAGATCGCTCGCGGATTGCCGCCGGCCCCGCGCAGTACCACACCATAGCTGGAACGCATCAGCCCGAGATGGACCAGGATGGCGATGATGGCGGCCGCAAAGACCGGGAAAGGCGGGATAATGTTGTAGCCGAACAGTTGGTAGGTCAGCTTGACACCCATGATCGCCTTGATCCAGGCTGGTGCCGTCCCGCCAGGTGTCGGCAGGATCAGCACCGCGACACCAAGCCAGACGAAGGACATGCCCAGCGTCACCACGATGGAAGGCAGGTTGCGCCAATAGATCAGCGCCCCCAGTCCGGCATAGGCCGCGATGCAAACCAACAGGGCCAGGATGCCGAAGACCGGATCGGTCTGCAGCAAGGTGGCGCCGATACAGGCGGTCAGGCCTACAAAGGGACCGATCGACAGATCCAGATCATTGACCGTCAGGATGAACATCTGGGCGATCGTCGCCAACGCGATCGGCACCGTATATTGCAGCATCAGATTGAGCCCGAAATAGCTCATGGCCCTGGGCTGGATATAGAAAATGGCCATTAGCAGGATAGCGAGGGAAACACCCGGCAGGGCGCTGCGCATGAATTTCGGGCTGAGCAGGTAGTGCATCATGACGCGGCGGCCTCATCAAACGAAGACCGCAGCACTTTTTCTTCGGTCAATTCAGTTCGGGAAAGCTCCGCAACAATGCGCCCGTTCCTGAACACATAAACATGATCGCAGTTATGCAATTCATCCATTTCCGTCGTGTACCACAGGAAAGTACGCCCCGCCTCGGCCTCCTGACGGATCAGGTCGTAGACCTCCAGCTTGGTGCCCACGTCGACGCCGCGCATGGGATCGTCCATCAGCACGATTTCCGCGTCGGACCCCAGCGCCCGGGCGAACAGCGCCTTCTGCTGGTTGCCACCGGACAGGGACAGGATGTTATTGGCCATGTCCGGGGTCCTGATCTTGATCCGGTCCTTCCATTCATCTGCTTGCGCCTTTTCGCGGGCAGGGTCGATCAGCAGCCCCCTCACCATGCCGCGAAGCGAGCGCACGCTTACGTTCTGCCCGATGGACCATAAATGAAAGATACCGTCGGTCTGCCGGTCGCCCGCTACCAGCGACACGGGGCCGGACACGTCCGTATTCGCAACCCGCTTGCCCGCCGCATTATATATCTGCAGCAGCATGCGTGTCTGACCGTGGCCCGCCAGGCCTGCCAGCCCAATGATCTCGCCCTTGTGGACGATCAATTCCCGCTCGCCGTCCGC
>JADFVY010000246.1 GCA_015222795.1 Pseudomonadota bacterium
ACGATGTAACCTGGCCCACAAATTATCGATTCAATGGATTGAACGGTAACGGCCATGCGACGGCGGACTGGATGAATGCCCGGGTTAAATTGAAGGCGCCGGTCATCCCGGCGCCGCGGGCCGGCAAGTCGGCATATAGCGCCCTGCACCAACTGAAGGTCTGATTTATATCGCCGGGACCTTTTGCGACCGGCCGGCGCCAGCCTCGCATACATACTGTAAAGCCATATTTACAGAACTGTATCTCGTGAACATCAGACCGGTGCGTTAGAATTATTTAAAATTTTATAAGTCTTTGAAAAAAAAGAATTTGGTATTTAGGCCTGATTCTTGCGTTAATAGTTTGTTAATAAATATGGCGTGCCGGGCTGGGGGCTGGGGCCGGCCGGTTCAGTCAACTAGATGGGGAGAACAGAAAGCGGATATGGATTGAGAGGCAAGCATTCGTCCAGCGGGGCGGTTTCGTGTGTCAGGGGTGATCGCACGGGCTGAATCGTCGGAGGATCGGAAAAAAACAACGCCCTCTTTACAAGCCGCCGGAAGCTCTTCTCCACATGGGGAGCAATATGCAAGGAGCTATTCCAGCCAGGCGAAGTACGTTTAAACTGGCCAACGCGTTTCCAGACGGGTGGGGAACAATACCGAACAATCCCTTGATTGCCGCGGCAATCGCGTCGTTATTCAAGGGGGGCGCCAATGCCCGCAATCTGATGGGCTGCTGGAGCCCGGATGCGGAAGGTCGTCTGACCTATCGGCATCTTGGCAAACGTGGCGGCCAGATTGTCATCTATCCGGATTCCGCGGCGGTGATCGCGCGTCAACACGGCAGCGACATTGAAAAGCAATGGGCCTTCGTCGAGGGATTTTCGCCGTTGACGGTGGATGTGCTACTGGCGATTCTGGCGCAGGTTTGCGAGCCGAGCCTTGGCAACAAGTCCAAATTCCCACTGCTGGCGCCGGTTCCCATTACCGCCAGCGCGATCCTTCGTTACAAGGGGCTGCGCCGGTGGGGCAGCGAGGGCCGGCAGCTTCGCCAACGGGTTGATGAAGAAATTCTGCGCCTGCAGGGGTTGCGCTTCGACGTGCACCAGTTCCCGGCCTGGGATCCGGACCTTAACCGCTGGAACGCCAAGGGCGTATCGGTAATCGGCGACCGCTTGTTCGACATCGTCGATTCCCAGACATATCAAAGTGGTGGCGAGACTCGTTCCCGGTCCGAAATCGTATGGCTGACACGGGTTGGCCATTGGTCGCAGTGGTGGATGAACTCTCAGGCAAAGGTATGGCTGGGCGCGATACCGCAGCGAATTCTGGAGTTCGACCATCGCCAGAACCGCGGCAGCTCGCTGCTTGCCAAGAAGATCAGCCTTAACACCATGGTCTTGTGGGGCGCGGTGCGTTCGCGCGGGTCCATGGAGCGGCGGGTCGATCGTCTGCTGGAGGATATTGGTGAACTCCCGGTTCTCGACGCCAGGGACAGTCATTGGGGGGGGCGCGTTCGCGACCGTTTCGACGAAGCGGTCCTGCAGCTTCAGGAAGACGGTGTCTTCGGGCATGTCGAATGGCCGAAGGGCCACGAACCGGGCGGCGCGGACCGCGTAAAGGGTTGGGTCGAATCCTGGCTCGCCTCGAAGATCGTGCTGACCCGCCCGGGCGTTTTCGGTGATAACGCCATTGCGTTGCACCGTAAGAAGAAGCGCCGCCTGGCCAAGAAAAGCAAGGAGCCGGTCGAGTTGAAGCGCGGTTCGGTCATCCGCTCGATGCGCATGGACCGGAATATTTCACAATCCCGTTTTGCCGGCGAGCTCGGCATATCGGCCGCCTATCTCTCGCAGATTGAAAACGAGAAACGCGCGGTTTCAAAGGGAATACATGGCCGAATCGCCGAGTGGGCGCGGGCCAACGAGCATTTCGACAAACCCGGCGCCGACGGCGCGACCGGATCAATTTATTCGCTCGATGCGGCCAGGGACAGTAGGCCAGCCATCGGGTTCAGAGGATAACGCGGGTCCAAACGGGCGCCGCGACAGCAATTTACGTCTAAGGGAAGGACGACAAATGATACCACTTTCAGCACAGATTACAGGGATGATCGTTACGGTTGGCATGGGGCTCTTTCTGACTGTTGTGGCGGTGCTTTGCGTGGTGCCGCTGGTCCAGGCCATCGTGGAGAAGCGCCGGCCGGAAATGCCGCCGCTGCCCGCGATTATGGAAAATCTTGGCATCGCCGTCGCGTTGGCGGGCCTGACATTTCGTGTAACGGAGTGCACGGCGGTTGGCGTCGGTCTCGCGCTGCTTGGTGCCTGGTACGGCTATTCCAAGGGCACCAGTCAGAGGATACATCCCATATTCGACAAGGTCGTTGCGGTCGTTGGCGTTATCAGCGTCGGCACGCTGGCGGAATTTTATTACGTTTTGAGCTGATTGAGCTGGGGGCTTGGCGGCCCCCGCAATGCAGTTGCGATGCTCTCGACGAATTATATCAAACAGGGATATCCGACAATGGAGCCGATCCGTAACCCCGGATCGGTTCTGTCTATATGGTATATAGCGGATCCGCGATATCGATCCCGAACCTCTCTGACGCATTATCAGCGAGCATTGCTTAAAGGCACAGTTGAGGCCCCCGCTGGAATAGTGGGTTGGGCCGAATTCGCGCAGGTGAATTACGCGTTATCGCAACAATAAGCATGGTCCAAAAATTTGGGCCGAAGCGATTCATTGGCTGTTGTAAGGCGGCGTGATTTCAAGTGCGTCGATTATTTTTATTTAGCCGCCTTTTCATCGGTACGACAGTCGCGCATTCGCACGATGTCGACGCCTACGCCGGTGCGTTCGTCCCATAAATTAATCAGATTGGGATCGTTCTTTTTTTGCACTGTAGTCGGCTTTTGCTTCTCCGGCCGCAGGTCACCTTCCGTTTCAACAGGGTGGACCTGTGCTGTCATAACGGACCCTTTCGACTTTTCCGTTTCCTCAGGGCGGTTCGGCTTACCCATGGTCTTCCGAACATTCGCAAAGACTCGTGGTATCTCCCGAATTAGGCTGGGTTTTCTGCGTCCAGTACCCGGTCGATATGTCTTTGGACCTGTATAGTTAGCAAATAGTATGCCAAAAGAACGCATTTTAGATAATTGCAATTATTTATTGCAAATACGGGGTTCGATTATTTTCAGTACCGAGTAAATGGCAGGTTCGGATTGCGGCAGCGATCCCTTGAATAACGGGAAGAGGAACCGATATCAGGTTGATTATAAATAATGTTTTTGAAATCAGGAGATATTTCCCACGCGACATCGCGAGCATCGGGGCCAGGTTCGAGAGTGGCGAGAATATCCAATAGAATCTCACTCTCCCTGTCTGCCGCAAGCCTGTTTGTACAGACAGGTTTACATCGAAGCGCGGCCCGATATTTACAAGGGTACAGAAACCTTAACAACTTCGGTTAACAGTCCCGTGACATTTCCGGTCTTGTTGAACCATGGCGGTGACCGCCGATATTGCTTGAACGACGGCCGACCGTGCCGCAATCTCGGGACATGGTAAAATTGGAAAGGGAGCGGCATGGCTGATCTGGAACTTGCTTTTACACCCGCGGCCGAATTGGCCGCGCGGGTTCGCAATCGGGATATCTCACCGGTCGAGATAATGGGGAATTGCCTGGCGCGGATCGAGGAAGTCAATCCGGCGCTTAATTGCTTTTGCTTTGTGTTTCCCGAAGAGGCGATGGCGTTGGCGAAGGAAGCCGAGGCCGCCATTCTGCGTGGCGACGATGTGGGGCCCTTGCACGGCGTGCCGGTCGCCATCAAGGATTTCACCCCGACCAAGGGCAAGCGCACGACGAGGGGCTCCAAGACCTTCGAGAACTGGGTGCCGGACCATAACGCGTTGATCGTCGATCGGCTATGCGGCGCCGGCGCCATTATGGTCGGTAAAACCACGACACCAGAATTTGCGTATTCCAGCTTTACCAAAAGTCCATTATGGGGAATTACACGCAATCCCTGGGACCGGTCCATGACCCCCGGCGGATCCTCGGGCGGTTCGGCCGCGGCCGTGGCCAGCGGTTGCGTCCCCATGGCCGAGGGCACCGACATGGGCGGCTCGGTGCGCATTCCGGCCTCGTTCTGCGGCATCGTGGGGCTGAAGCCCAGCCTGGGCCGTATACCGATGGATATTCTACCGACCGTCTTCGACAATATCTCGCATTTCGGGCCGCTGACCCGGACTATCGGCGATGCGGCGTTGTTCATGTCGGCGGCGTCCGGGCCGTATGAGCAGGACATCATGTCGGTGAAGGAGACCGTGGATTTCAACGCGTCCTTGCCCGGGAATATCGCGGGCAAGCGCTTCGCCCTGTCGCTCGATCTGGGTTTCCTGGCGGTTGATGGCGAAGTCCAGGCGCAAGTGCGTGCCGCCGCCGCCGCCCTGGCCGATGCCGGCGCCCAGATCGAGGAGGTGGACCTCGGCTGGACCAAACAGGCGATGGACTCATGGGGAGAATATTGGGGTGTTTACCTGGCGGCGTTCTTTGGCGACAAGCTGGAGACCCACCGCGACGAGATGGACCCGGAGGTCGTCAGTCTACTGGAGGCGGGCCTGGCCATGGACGCCGTGTCCTTCAAGCGGATCGAAATCGTTCGAAGCGAACAGTGGCGGAAACTGGCGCTTCTGTTTGAGAGTTTCGACGCCCTGCTTTGCCCGACAATGGCCCTGCCCGCGCCGCCGGCGGACGGCAGCGATTCCAACTATGACCGGGTGGACGAGGCCGGCCGTTACCATGCGCTCGACATGACCAGTGTCTTTAACAATATTGGCCAGTGCCCGGCGCTGTCGGTGCCGGTGGGCTTCACTTCCGGCGGATTGCCCGTCGGACTGCAGATCGTGACACCACGCTTCGCCGACGTCGAGGCGCTGGCCATCGGCGCCGCGCTTGAGAAGGTGCGGCCTTGGGCGGATAAGCGGCCACCTGTCTGACTTCCTGTTGGCGCCGAAGCCCGTAAAAGGGGCGCTCACCGGAACAGCATAAGCACCGCTCCGGTGGCTTCAGGTTTCATTCGGCCGGCTGAACGATAGTGA
>JADFVY010000247.1 GCA_015222795.1 Pseudomonadota bacterium
ATCCTCGGGCGCGCGGGCGTACCATTCACCGCAACGCCGGTTGACGAATTTGTAATTCTCGTCCGCGTCCACATAAGCGATCAGCACGGGAAGGTTATCGGTAATAAGTTCCAGCCGGTCGCTATGGTCGCGCATGGCCTGCTCGGCCTTCCTGCGTTTGCTGATATCGTGAACGAAAAAATAATAGCCGGTGACCTCGTCGTCCGGCCCGAAGGCGGGAACGCTAACTCGCAGGACATGGCGCGTGACGCCATCGGGATAGTCGATCGTAATTTCGTTCTCGGTCCGCTTGCCGGCCAGGACTTCCCCGACCCAGGGTTCGATCGCCTCGTAAAGGTCCGGGGAATCCAACTCTTTCATCCGGTGTCCAATTAGATCTTCCAGGGGACGCGCCATCCATTCTCCGAGGACCTTGTTGCACCAGACGAACCTCTCTTCCCGATCTACGAAGCCAATCAGGATCGGCAGGTTATCCGTCACCAGGCGAAGTTGCTCCTCGCTACTGTGAAGCGCCGCCTCCGTTTCGCGTCGTTCGGCAACCTCCGCTTCCAGGGCCTCGTTGGCGGCCTCCAGCAGCGATGTACGTTCGCGGACCCTGTCCTCCAGCTTGTCACGCGAGCGGCGGAGCTCTACTTCCAGGCGCTTGCGTTCGGTCACATCCAGGGTCAGTCCAGTCCACACAACGTCGCCGTTATCCCACCGTTCGGGATCGGCGATGGCCCTGATCCATACGGTTTCGCCGTTGGGCAGGACAAACCGGTATTCCGCGTCATAACGCTCCAGCGTCTCGGCCGAGTGGCGAATCGCCCCCTCACGGGCCTCGCGGTCCCGGCTGTGAACGTTATCGCTATATTTGTCCGGGTCGGCGATCAACTCCTCGGCGTTGTAGCCCGTCAAGTCCCGCACCCCTGCCGAGATGAAGGAATAGCTGGCGTTTCCGTCGGCATGCACGGTTCGCCGATACACCGCGCCCGGAATTTGCGCATAGATTGAGCGCAGTTGCGCTTCGGTTTCCTTCAGCTCCCGCTCGGCGCGCTTTTGTTCGGTGATATCCTGAACGATCCCGGTGGACCATATCATTCGGCCGGCGTCGTTGAGCACCGGTTCCACCACTTCACGCACATGGAGAACACTCCCATCGGGCCGTTGCAGGCGGTATTCCACGTCATAGCCGACATTGCGGTCGCGGGCATCGTTCTCGACCATTTCGGCGTAAGCGCGATCATCGGGATGAACATAGTCGAGCCAACCCTGCATGGAATTCAGTCGTTCCAGATACCGCGGGCTCGCAACGCCGTAAATGCGCGCCAGTTCCTCGGAACAGCCGGCGCAGCGGCCGGTGATCTCATCCCATTCCCAGTATCCAACGCCGGCCATGCGGCCGGCCCGGTCGAACAAGGCCTGGGCGGGGCTGGACGCGGCGATGCCTTGCAGACGCGCAAATTCGGCGGCCGACACCAATACTACCTCGGCGCTGCCATTTTCGCCTATTCCCACCGGTTGCCTGTCGTCGGCAACACGTGCAATTGTATCGGCAAGGTTTCGGCTCGCCTCATCGATACCAATGGTCAACATAAGCACTTCTCCCAATAGGTTAGGGCAATATCCGATCAAACGGAACCGGTCCGGTTCAGTTTGATCGGATAAAATTGCCCGCAATTTCAAGGGGCGAGCATCTTTATCCGATCTATTGGAATCGCATAAGCGATTCCAATAGATCGGATGATGCTCTAGCAGCATATTGATTGTATGTTCCAAAACGCCCGACAACCAGAGGAAAACCAGCCATGCATCTTAAAGGATCCTGTCATTGCGGTGCCGTGCGGTTCTCGCTGGAATCGCCTCATCCATATCCCTACATGCGGTGTTATTGCTCAATCTGTCGAAAGACCCAGGGCGGCGGCGGATACGGCATCAATATCTCCGGCGACGCCACGAGCCTGAAGATCGAGGGCGAGGAGAGTATTTCGGTGTATAGGGCCAAATTGGCAAACGGCGAGCAGAGCCCTTCCGAACGGCGATTTTGCGCCAAATGCGGCAGCGGCCTGTGGGCCTGGGACCCGAACTGGCCGGAATTGCTGCACCCGCACGCGTCGGCCATGGATACCGACCTGCCGCCGGCGCCGGAACTCACCCACATCATGCTGGCCTCCAAGGCCTCATGGACGCCGGTCCAGGCCGGATCCGGCGACGGGACATTCGACGAATACCCGGATGAATCGATTGCGGCATGGCATCGGCGCCTGGGCGTGGAATGCTGACGCGCGCGCCGGCCCCCTGATGGAATTATGGATCCCGATAACGGTCTTCGCGGCCTTCATGCAGAATGCGCGCTCGGCGCTGCAGAAGCATTTGAAAGGGCGGTTGACCACGCTGGGCGCAACCTATGTACGGTTTCTCTACGCCGCCCCTTTTGCAGTCGCCTATGCGGTCGGGCTGCACATTCTGTATGGCGATCCGTTCCCGGCGCCGAATTCAGAATTTCTGATATTCGCCGCGCTGGGCGGGCTTTCGCAGATCATCTTTACGTTCCTGTTGCTGTGGCTGTTCTCGTTCCGCAATTTCGCCGCCGGCACGACCTTCTCGAAAACCGAGGTGGTGCAGATCGCGATCCTCGGCTTCCTGGTGCTTGGCGATACGCTGACCCTTGCCAGCGGGGCCGCGATCATGGTGGCGGCGTCGGGTGTTGTCGTTCTGTCGGCGGCGCAGACCAACGTGACCCTGAAAACGCTGGTCACCAGCCTGGGCGAGAAATCGACCCTGATCGGGCTGGCCAGCGGCGCCTTCCTGGGGGCTTCGGTGGTGTTTTTCCGGGGCGCGGCGCTGGCGCTGGATTTCCCGGGTTTCATGATGGCGGCGGCCTACACGCTGGCCGTGGCGCTGATATTCCAGACCATCGTCATGACCCTGTGGCTGGCCTGGAAGGAACCCGCTACATTGAAGGCGGTGTTCGTGCATTGGCGCTGGTCGCTGGCGGTGGGCGTCGCCGGTGTATTGGCCTCCATGGGCTGGTTCACCGCATTTACGCTGGAGAACGCATCCTATGTCCGCGCGATCGGCCAGATCGAGTTGATCTTCACATTCGCAGTCTCGATATTCTTCTTCCGCGAAAAAACCAATCGCGGCGAAGTGGTTGGCATTCTGCTGGTGGCGGCGGGAATTATCCTGTTGATCCTGACGCGCTGAGCGAAACTCACACCGCCTCAAACTCCGGCTGATACAGCGCTCGCCCCTTGGGCAACTCCGCGTCGCCCAGGGCCACGGCCATGAACACCTCGTCAGGCACTTCGTAGACGCAGGAAATGCCGTGGCGGCTGGCGGGGGTGAAGCCAAAGCGGGGATAGAAGGCTGGGTGGCCCAGCACGACGACGCCGCGGTAACCCAGTTCCTGGCAATCTTCCAGACCACGGCGGACCAGGGCGCTGCCGATGCCCTTGCCCTGCCAGGCGGGCAGTACCGCCATCGGCGCGAGGCCGAGGATGCGCGCCTCCGCGCCGCCGGGCTCCATTTCAATGTCGGTGAACAGGATATGGCCGACCACCTCGCCCTCGAGACAAGCGACCAGCGACAGGGTGAACTTCCCGTTCTCGCGCAGCGCATCGACCAGCGCCGCCTCCGCCCCCGTCCCGAACGCCGCCTTGTTCACCGCGCGAATGGCGAGGATGTCGGCGGGGGTCTCGTGGCGAATGAGAATGTCGATCATCTAGTCGTTCGCCGCCCGGATCGCCTCTATCACCGCATCGGTGACCTGGCGTGTGGTGGCCTCGCCGCCGAGGTCGCGGGGCATTACCTCGCCGGCGGCCGTTACGCGCTCGATTGCCGCCATCAGGCGGGCGGCGGCCGCCGTCTCGCCAAGATGGTCCAGCATCATCGAGGCGCTCCAGAACGAGCCGATGGGATTGGCGATGCCCTTGCCCATGATGTCGAAGGCCGAGCCGTGGATCGGCTCGAACATCGAAGGAAAATCGCCCTCGGGACGCAAGTTCGCCGTCGGCGCAATGCCGAGGCTTCCCGAAAGCGCGGCCGCCAGATCGGACAGCACGTCGGCATGCAGGTTGGTGGCAACGATGGTGTCCAGGCTCTTGGGGTTCAGCACCATGCGCGCGGTCATGGCATCAACCAGCATCTTGTCGGTGGTGACGTCCGGGTAGTCGCTCTTGATCTCCTCGAACACGGTGTCCCACATCACCATGCCATGACGCTGGGCGTTCGACTTGGTTACGAGCGTCAGTTGCTTGCGCGGGCGCGTGCGCGCCAGTTCCAGGGCGAAACGCTGAATGCGCTCCACCCCGTCGCGGGTGAAGACGGAGACGTCGATACCGACCTCATGCGCGTGGCCCTGATGGGCGCGACCGCCGACGCCGGCATATTCGCCCTCGGAATTCTCGCGCACGATGACCCAGTCGAAATCGCCGGGCCCGACGCCGGCCAGGGGGCATTTGACGCCCGGCAGAACCCGGGTCGGCCGCACATTGGCATACTGGTCGAAGCCCTGGCAGATATTCAGGCGGAACTGCCACAGGGTGATATGGTCGGGAATGCGCGGGTCGCCGGCCGACCCGAAATAGATCGCGTCGAAGGGCTTCAGCAGCTCGCGCCCGTTATCGGGCATCATCTGCCCATGTTCCATGTAATAGTCCGCCCCCCAGGGAAAGGTCTCGACGTCGAACGCAAAGCCGCCCTCGCGTTCGGCCAGAGCATGCAGCACCTCCACGCCAGCCTCGATAACCTCGGTCCCAATGCCGTCGCCCGGCACCGCGGCGATTTTATAGCTCTTCATTTATAGAAATTCCTGATGTTGCCCCGGCGCGTTTGTATACAATAGGGGCGAAAAAGCAAGTCTAACGACGGAGATTCAAGTCCCCAGGAACACGGCGCGCACGAAGTCACGGTGGAGACCGACGGCAAGCTGTCGACCGGTCAGGATCTGGGCGAGGCGATCAAGGCGGTGGACGCCGCGACCGGCGACTACCCCGCCTACTACATGATCAATTGCGCCCATCCGGATCATTTCAATTCAGTGCTGGAATCGGGCGAGCCCTGGTTGCAGCGGCTTCGTGGACTCCGCTCCAACGCCTCACGCATGAGCCACGCGGAACTCGACAATGCCGAGGAACTGGACGACGGAAATCCGGCTGAGCTGGGCAGGCAATATGCCGACATCCGCCGCATCAACCCGCAGATCAACGTGGTCGGCGGCTGTTGCGGCACCGACCACCGCCATATCGAACATATCTACCGCGCCAGCATGGCGCCTGCCTGACAGCTTTCTTTCCGGGGCCTTCCGCCGTGTCTGACGGGGGCCCCATCGCTGTTTCCAATACCGCCGCCGGCATTACGACCCGGCAGGCCTATTGTGAAATTGGTTGGGCCGGAAGTCCGCTCGTCGTTCTTGACAGGCATCAAGGACGCCATGATGCTATTGGGTGACGATACGTCACGATTGACGCTGGTAGACAACATTTTTTTTGGGAGTCATTGCAAGATAGCCCGCTGGATTGAAAGACAAGATGCGCGGACTTCGTAACTTCCGGACATTCGGCTTGCTTCCCGCGGTGGCATGGCTGTTCGTTCAATTTACGATGAGCGGGCTGGCTTTTCCGGCCGGCGCGGCCGTGCCTGCATTGGGCGACCCCAGCCCCGACGAGCTTGTCTTCAGCCGGGTCGCCATCTGTACCCAGGCCGAAATTTCAGTCGCTGACAATGGCGCCCCCCAAGCACCCGCCGACGGCGGGACCGGCCGTTCCGGTGAGTGTCACTGGTGCCAATCCTTCGGAAAGACGCCGCCCCTGGCCACGCCGGACGCGACAATTGTCCGCCTCTCGGTTCCGGTTACCGTCCGCCTTGACAAGATTGACGACCGGCTTCCCGGCGGGCGCATCGGCTATCCCTTCTTCCTGAGCCGCGCGCCACCCCTTTGAGCATCACGCAAATCCAATCCTGATCGCTCGCCCTCGTACGGGGCGAAGCACATGACATGCATGCTCAAAGGAGTATTTTATGCTGCGCAAATATCTTGCCGGTTTGGCCGGCCTTATTGTCGCGTTTTCAATCAATCTTTCGGCGGCCAGCGCCGATATGTTTACGGTTACCGATACCGAAGGCCGCGAGGTCATGATTCACACCCCTGTCGAGCGGGTACTGCTCGGCTTCTATTTCGAGGATTTTTACGCAATCGTCGGACCCAAGGCCTTCGACCGGGTCGTCGCCATTTCAAAACCTACCTGGCACGATTGGCGTAACCTTCAATGGACCGCCTATGTCGGACACAACCCCCGCATAGACCAGTTGATCGACATCGGCGATATCGAGTCCAGCACCTTCAATATCGAAGCCGCGATCGCCGCGAAACCCGACGTCGCCATCATCGCGGCCTGGCAATATCGTGGGTTGGGCGAGGCCGTCGGCAAACTGGAAGCCGCCGGCATCCCCGTGGTTGTTGCCGACTACAATGCCCAGACCGTCGAAAAACATGTGGCCAGCACCCTTCTTATCGGCAGGGTAATGGATTCCAATGAACGCGCCAAAAAGCTGGCCGACGAATACACGGCCGCCGTTGCCGATGTACAGGAACGCGTAAAGCGAGCCGGCGGCAGCCCGAAACGGGTCTATGTGGAGTTGGGCAACAAGGGACCGGGCGAATACGGCAACAGCTACGGCAAGGGAATGTGGGCCGGCGTAATAGCCCTGGCCGGGGGCGAAAACATCGCCACGGGCCAAGTCGAAAACTGGGGGCCGCTGAATCCGGAATATGTGCTGGCCAGCAATCCGGAAGTGATTTTCGTCGCCGGTTCCGACTGGACGACCAAGAAAAAGGCCGTGCTGATGGGGTTCGGCAGCCCGCCCGAAACAACGCGCGAGCGGCTGCGCCCCTATATCAAGCGGCCGGGCTGGGCCGAACTTTCCGCAGTCAAGGCATCGCAGGTCCATGCGATATACCATGGCGGCGCGCGCACACTCTATGACTATGCCTATCTGCAGTATATCGCCAAGATTTTGCATCCCGAGGCTTTCGAGGATGTCGATCCCACGGCGACCCTGCAGCGCTATTACGAAACCTGGCTGCCGATAAAGGCGGAGGGGTCGTTCATGGTCAAACTGGACTGATGGGCTCGAGGTGCGGGGCGAACCAGACGGTTCGCCCCGCCTTCACCCGGTCTCCCATGACCATGGCAAAAAAAAATGAAGAAGTATACGCGGCGCTGGCGGCCCGTCGGCTGACATGGCTGGCCCTTACGGCCATGGCGCTTGCCGGCTCGTTCCTGCTCGACATCCTGACCGGCCCGTCCCTTCTGGCCGCGGCGGACGTGCTGCGCGCCTTAACGCGACCGGCGGCCGAAGTCGACCCCATGACCCGGGTCATCGTGCTCCATATCCGCCTGCCGATGTCGTTGATGGCAATCATTGTCGGCGCTTCGTTGGGCGTTGCGGGAACCCTGATGCAGACGATCCTGGGGAACCCCCTGGCCAGTCCCTATACGCTGGGATTTTCCGCCGCCGCCGGATTCGGCGCGGCCGCGGCGATCCTGTTCGGGCTGGAACTTCCCCTGATCCCGTTCCTTACCGTTCCCGTCGCCGCTTTCATATCGGCTAGCACCGCATGCGCCCTGGTCTATGGTCTGGCGCGGCTGCGCGGCATAACGGCGGAGATAATGGTTCTATCCGGTATCGCCACGCTGTTTCTGTTCCAGTCGCTACAGTCGCTGCTGCAGTATCTCGCGGCGCCGGAGGTTTTGCAGGAGATCGTGTTCTGGCTGTTCGGCAGCATGCTCAAAGCGACCTGGCTCAGCGTATCGGTTTCCGGCGTGGTTTTACTGGCGGTTCTGGTGCTGCAGGCGCCGGACGCCTGGAAACTCACCGCGATGCGCCTGGGCGATGCGCGCGCCCAAAGCCTCGGCGTGGATGTAAAACGGCTGCGGCTAAAGGTTTTCTTGCTGGTTTCCCTGCTCACTGCCGGCGCCGTCGCCTTCGTCGGGACGATCGGTTTCGTCGGGCTTGTCGCGCCCCATATCGCCCGCATGCTGGTGGGCGAGGACCAGCGAATCCTGTTGCCGATGTCGGGGATCGTCGGCGCCATCGTCATGACCGGGGCCTCGATCGTATCGAAACTCCTGTCGCAGGGCGCCATGATACCGATCGGCATCGTCACGGCAGTCATCGGCGTGCCGTTTCTGTTTGCGCTAATCCTGCGCGGAAAAAGGGGAATATGGTGATGTTGAGCATCCGTGAATTATCGGTCCGGTTCGGCGCGGTCGAAGTCCTCGACGGAGTCGGTTTCGAACTCGCGCCGGGAACCGTCACCGCCTTGATCGGGCCCAACGGCGCCGGGAAATCCAGCCTGATGAAAGCTGTAGCCGGGCTGATCCCTTCGCGCCACGTGATGACGCTGAACGGGCGCCCCTCGTCAAGGCGCAACGGCGCGGCGCATACGGTCACCTACATGCCGCAGGATACCGGATCGGCATCGTCGCTGACGATCATCGAGGTGGTTTTGCTGGGACAACTGCGCTCTCTCGGCTTTCGCGTGCCCATGGAGTTGCGTAGGGCGGCCGTGGAGGCGCTGGCCCTGTTCGGGCTGGAAACACTCCAGACGCGCACGCTGGATGAGGTGAGTGGCGGTCAACGCCAACTCGTCTATCTTGCCCAGGCGTTGTTCCGTCGCCCGCCCGTTCTTCTACTTGACGAGCCCACGGCATCCCTCGATCTGAACCATCAGCTTTCTGTCCTGGACGCGGTCCGGGAGCATACACGTACCCGGCAAATGGTCACGATAATCGCCATGCACGACCTTACGCTCGCCGCACGATTTGCCGACAACATAATCTGCCTGAACAACGGGCGGAAGGTCAGTGACGGAGAACCTGAAGCAGTGCTTACTCCAAGCCACTTGCGCGACATTTATCAGGTCGAAACAGAGATAGGAAAAACGAAAGACGGCTTGATCACCGTAACACCCCTGCGGTCCACGTGACCGGGCGCGGCCCCGCGCTGGCCGCAACATGCAGGGGTAGACCGAACCGCCGCCCCCGGTGTTGGCCGGCGTTATTGCCTATTTCCCGCTCTTCCCCGCGAATTCCACCAGGCTGGCGCTGAGGATCAAGGTCGCCCCGGCGCTGTTTCCAACGCCACCGCCAAAATGCTTTAATGATCGCCGCTTCATTCAGCGCGAAAGGCGCCCGGCGGCATGATTATCGAGAAAATCGAATCCATCCCCCTGAAAATCCCGCTGGCCCGGCCCTTTCCCGGCAGTTCATACGCCTATACCGAACAGGCCACGATCGTCACCCGGGTCTACGGATCCGGTGGGCTGATCGGCGAGAGCTATAACAACGATGATTTCGGCTGCATGGCCGATGTGGTGCGCATCGTCACGCAAGAAATCGCGCCACTGCTGCAAGGCCGGGACGCGCGCAATGTCGAGGCCTGCTGGCAGGCCATGCTGCCGGTCACCAAGCCCGCCCTGCGCGACCGCCGGCTGGGGCTGTTCGCCATGGGCTGCGTCGATTGCGCGATTTGGGACCTGGTGGGGAAATCGCTGAACAGCCCGCTATACCGCCTGTGGGGCGGTTATCGCGACGAGCTGCCGGTCATCGCCATCGGCGGCTATTACGAAGAAGACAAGACAATCGCGGATTACAGCCGCGAGATGGAGGAATATACGGCGCTGGGCATCGGCGGCTGCAAGCTGAAGGTCGGCGGACTCTCTCCGGCGGAGGATGCCGAGCGAACCCGCGCGGCGCGCGCCGCCGGCGGGCCTGGCTTCACCCTTGCCGTGGACGCCAACACGGCCTGGAGCCGCGCCCAGGCGCTGGAATTCGCACGGGCGACGGTGGATTGCGATCTACGCTGGTTCGAGGAGCCCTGCCACTGGCAAAACGACCGGATGGACATGGCGGAACTGCGCAAGCGGATCGATGTCCCGATCTGCGCCGGGCAGAGCGAGTTAACCGCCGCCGGCTGCCGCGATCTGATGAACGCGGGCGCCATTGATGTCTGCAATATCCAGGTGACCTGGTGCGGCGGCCCCACCGCCTGGCGCCGGGTCGCCGGGATGGCCGCCTGTTACGGCGTGGAGATGGCCCATACCGGAGATTCCCAGTTCGCCCCGCATTTGATCGCCAGCTTGCCCCACGGGACCTGCCTTGAAGTCTACCACCCCGACCGCGACCCGATGTTCTATTCGGCGGTGGCCTCAACCGATGACTTCAGGGACGGTAAATACCGCCTGCCCGATCGCCCCGGCTGGGGGCTGGAAATCGACGAGGGTCTGGTCTCGAAATACCGGATGGATTGACACGCCCGCTACTTCGCGCTCTTCCCCGCGAATTCCACCAGGCTGGCGCTGAGGATCAGGATCGCGCCGGCGATCTCCCGCATTCCAAACGGTTCGTCAAGCAGCAGGGCCGAGGAAATCAACGCAATCACCACCTCTGCCATCAGGAATATCGCGACCTGGCCGGGCTGCAGATGATCGGCGCCGTACAGGGTCATGAACATGCCGGTCAGCATCCAGATAAGCCCAAACGCGACCAGCCAGACCAGCGTCGCCGCCAGGCTGGCCTGACCCTCAAGGGCGCCCGCCGCCTCCCGCGCGCCCGGCAGCAGCGTCAACAGCCAGACCGACGGGGCCAGAATCAGCAGGCTGCCGAACAGCTGCGCCAGGGTGGTCTTCTCCATGCCGGGCCGGGCGCAGACCACGAAGGCCAGCGCCCAGGCGAAACCCGAAGCCAGCCCCATAAAATCCGCCAGCGTCCTGGGCAGCGGAATGCCGCCATTGGCGGAAAACACCACCATCATTCCCCCCAGCCCCTGTCTCTTATACACATCTGA
>JADFVY010000022.1 GCA_015222795.1 Pseudomonadota bacterium
CCCTCGGTGCGTCGGGCGCGCTTGACGATGCGCAAGCATCGCCCGCGCACGCCCTCCTGCCGGGGAGACGGGAAACACGATCCAATGGGTACCATCCATTAGATTCACTCCACTAGATGTCGAGACAGGCAACAAGGCAGGGTAAGAAATGAATATGCCGACGCTTTCATATGCAATTTTACCCGACCGCGGACTGATCACAGTCGGCGGCGCCGACCGGCGGGATTTCCTGCAGGGGTTGGTGTCGAATGACGTTACGCGTGCCAGCGCGGAGTGTGCGATCTGGGCGGCGTTCCTGACGCCCCAGGGGAAATATCTGCATGACTTCTTCATGGTCGAGATCGGCGAGGCCCTGCATCTGGATTGCGAGGGCGGCGACCGGCTGATGGATTTCGGCAAGCGGCTGAGCAAATACAAGCTGCGCTCGCTAATCGATCTCGGCGTTGCCCCCGATATGGCGGTCGTCGCGTTATGGGGCGAGGGAGCGGCGACGGCGCTGGGTCTGGCGCAAGAGGCCGGTGTTGGTCGCGCGATGGATGCCGGCGTGGTCTATATGGACCCTCGATTGACTGCGGCCGGCGCCAGGGCGATCCTGCCCACGGCGCGGGTGGCGGAAATCCTGGAACCCTTGGGTTTTGCCGCCGCGACGCCGGAGGATTACGACCATGTGCGGGTTAGCCTTGGCCTGCCGGACGGCACGAAGGACATGGTCGTCGAGAAAACCATTTTACTTGAAGCCAATTTCGACGCGCTGAATGGTGTCGATTGGGAAAAAGGCTGTTACATGGGCCAGGAGCTTACCGCACGAACGAAATATCGCGGCCTGGTCAAGAAACGCCTGATGCCGGTCACGATCGAGGGCACCGCGCCCCCAGCCGGCACGCCCTTGATGCTGGACGGCAAGGAGGCCGGTGAGATGCGCTCGTCCCGCGCCGGGTTGGGTATTGCGCTGATCCGCCTCGACCGGATCGAGGGCGGGGGGCTGGAACTGGAGGCGGAAGGCGCCACGGTCACCCTGTGCGATACAGTCTGGCCGTCGGTGGAGCAGGCCGGTTAATTCTCTTCCCCGGATCGCCGCAGCGCGCCTGTTACAGACCACTAGCCTGCCTTGTTACAATCGTTGCTATCTTACACGGGCCAAACCTTGCGGGCGACAGTTTCAGAGGCTATACCGCCGTTGTAATCGAACCCGCAATTCTGGAGGTGCCGCCATGGCCGACAATACTTTTTCCGCCCTCGTACTCAGCGAATCCGACGGCAAGGTTTCCGGTGAGATCAAAACGCTCTCCGACGGCGACCTGCCCGAGGGCGACGTTACCGTCCGTATCGAATATTCCGATATCAATTACAAGGACGGGCTGATCGTCAGCGGCCTGGGTGGCCTGGTGCGCAATTACCCGCATGTGCCGGGCGTCGATTTCGCCGGCACGGTCGAGACCTCCAACCATGCCCGCTATACTCCGGGCGACAAGGTAGTGCTGACCGGCTGGCGCGTCGGCGAGGCGCATTGGGGCGGCTTCGCGGGCAAGGCACGGGTCAAGGGCGACTGGCTGGTGCCGCTGCCCAAGCGGGTCGATACCCGCCAGGCGATGGCGGTGGGCACGGCGGGCTTTACCTCGATGCTCTGCGTGCTGGCGCTGCAGGATCATGGCGTGAAGCCGGACAGCGGCAAGGTAATTGTGACGGGGGCCGGCGGCGGCGTCGGCTCGGTCGCCGTCGCCATCCTGGCCAAACTGGGCTACGAGGTGGCCGCGGTGACCGGGCGGGCGGATACGCATGATTATCTGAAATCTCTGGGCGCGGCGGAAATCGTGGAACGCGAGGCACTGTCGGAGCCCGTAAAGAAGCCCATGGAAAGCGCGGTCTGGGCCGGCGCGATTGATACCGTCGGCGGCGCGACGCTGTCGCGGCTGATTGGCCAGATGGCCTATGGCGCGCCGATTGCGGCCTGCGGCAATGCCGGCGGTATCAAAATCGAGACCAACGTGCTGCCCTTCATCCTGCGCGGCGTGAAGCTGATCGGCGTGGATTCCGTCATGGTCCCTTTCGAGGATCGGTTGCGCGTCTGGGAGCGGGTCGGCCACGATTTGCCGATGGACAAGTTGGAGGACATGATCGGCGAAATCGGCCTCGACGGCGTGATGGAAGCCGGGGGCAAAATTCTGAAGGGCCAGATCCGTGGCCGCACGCTGGTTAAACTGGGTTAGGAAAAGGCTTATGAGCGTCGAGCTGGCCTACGGGAAATCCACCCTGAAACTCGACATGCCGGAAGGCGTCAATCCCACGGTGATCCGCAAGACGCCGCTGCCGATCATGGCCGACCCAGCGGCCGCTATTCGCGAGGCGCTGGACAAGCCAATCGGCGCGCCGCCGCTAAGCCAACTGGCCAGGGGCAAATCCAGCGCCTGCATCCTGATCTGCGACATCACGCGGCCGGTGCCAAATCACCTGTTCTTGCAGCCGATGATCCGCGACATGATGGACGCCGGCATCCCGGCCGGGCGTATAACCGTGCTGGTCGCCACCGGCCTGCACCGCCCCAATGAGGGCGCGGAACTGGCGGAACTGGTCGGCGACCCCTGGGTGCTGGAAAACGTCAATGTCGTCAACCATTTCGCCCGCAACGACGAGGACCATGTGGATCTGGGCGTGACGCCGAAGCGCGGCGTGGCGGTGAAACTGGACCGGCGCCTGGTTGAGGCCGACCTGAGGATCGCCACCGGCCTGGTAGAGCCGCATTTCATGGCCGGCTATTCGGGCGGGCGCAAGGTGGTGGCGCCGGGCGTGGCGCATCACGAGACCATCCGCACCTTCCACAACGCGAAATTCATGGAGGATCCGGCGGCCGTGCAGTGCAATCTGGACGGCAACCCGCTGCATGAAGAGCAGTTGGCGATCATCCGCATGCTGGGCGAGGTTTACGCACTCAACACGGTGATCGACGAGGATCGAAACCTGATCAACGTCACATTCGGCGAGATTATAGAGAGCCATCTGGCGTCGGTGGAATTCGTGCGCGCCTCCACCGAGGTGTCCGTGGGCCGAAAGTTCAAGACCATCGTGACCTCGTCGGCCGGCTATCCGCTGGACAAGACCTACTACCAGACGGTCAAGGCCATGGTGGTGCCGATGGATATTCTGGAGCCTGGCGGCACCATCATCGTCGCCTCGGAAATTTCCGAGGGTTTCGGCTCGCCGGAATATCGCGCGGCGCAGGAACGACTGGTGGCGCTGGGCCCCGACGCCTTCCTGGATACGCTGCTGGCCAAGAGCCACGCCGACGTGGACGAATGGCAGACCGAAATGCAGCTAAAACCCATGCGAGTCGGCACTATCCAGCTATACGCCCCGAACATGCCGGAAGAGGACCGGCGGATCACCGGCGTTGAGATGGTCGATTCCCTTGAAGATGCCATCGCCGCCGCCGTGGCCCGCGCCGGCGACCCGGATGTCGCCGTCATCCCCGAAGGCCCCTACGTCGTCCCCTTCGCCCGCGGCGCCTAGGCGCCACGGCGCCAGATGGTGTCATGGCGCCAGTCGAAGAATGCGCCCCAGAGTGAGACCCCATTGTCGCAGGCGGACATCGGGACTGGTGCATGCCCGACTTGCCCGCTAGTTTGGCGGCCAGATTCCATTGTCCGGTTCCCCCCACGAGGCTTTCCATGCGCGATTTTGAAGTTCCCGGCCGGTCCACCGTTCATGCCGCCAACGGCATGGCCGCCACCTCCCACCCGCTCGCCACCGGCGCTGCGCTGGATGTGCTGAAGGAGGGCGGCAACGCCATGGATGCGGCGATCTGCGCGGCGGCCGTGCAGGCGGTGGTGGAGCCGCAATCGACCGGCATCGGCGGTGACGTCTTTGCGCTGATGTGCCCGAAGGGGACCAGCGAGGTGATCGCCTATAACGGTTCCGGCCGCTCCCCGGCCGCGGCGAGCGTGGACTGGTACCGCGAGCAGGGCATTGATGAGATTAAACAACATACCCCCCATTCGGTGACGGTGCCCGGCGCGATCGATGCCTGGTGTACCCTGAACCGCGACCACGGCAAGCTGCCGCTGGATCGCCTGCTGGCCCCGGCCATCCATTATGCGGCGGAGGGCTATGCCGTCCATGCGCGGGTTCGCTACGACTGGCTGAAGGCGGTCGAGACGGTCTCCTGGGATGCCGACGCCAGGGCGGTCTTCATGCCCGGCGGCAAGGTGCCCGAGGAAGGCCAGATTCATATCCAGTCGAAATTGGCGGAGACGCTGAAGATTATCGCGGAAAAGGGCCGCGCCGGATTCTACGAGGGCCCGGTGGCCGAGGCCATGGCGGCCAAGCTGCGGTCGCTGGGCGGGCTGCATACGGTCGAGGATTTCGCGGCGGCCGAGGGCGACTACGTGACGCCGATCACCACCGACTACCGCGGCTACACCATCCACCAGATTCCGCCGAGCAACCAGGGCGTGACAGCGCTGATCATGCTGAACATCCTGGAGGGCTTCGACCTGACGCAATACGACCCGTTGTCGGCCGAGCGCACCCATCTGGAGATGGAAGCCGGCCGCATCGCCTTCGCCGTGCGGGACAGTGCGATTTCCGATCCGCGCGCGTTGAAGGTCTCGCCGGAACAGCTTGTTTCGAAAGACTGGGCGGCTGATCTGCGCGCCAATATCTCGCTCGAACGCGCCATGCCGGACATTCCCGATCTGGGCCTGAAGACCTCCGATACCGTCTATATCAGCATCGTGGACAAGGACCTGAACGCGGTCAGCTTCATCAACTCGGTCTATCATTCCTTCGGCAGCGGCATCCTCTGCCCCCAGACCGGTGTGCATTTCCAGAATCGCGGCGAGAGCTTCCGCATCGACCCGGATCACCCGAACCGCATCGGCCCGCGCAAGCGTCCGCTGCACACCATCATGCCCGGCATGCTGACGCGGGGCACCGAGGCGGTGTCGCCCTACGGCGTGATGGGCGGCGATTACCAGCCCTTCGGCCATTCCCGCGTGCTGACCAACGTCATCGATTACGGCCTCGACCCGCAGGCCGCGATTTCCATGCCCCGCGTTTTCGCCACCGGCGATCTGGTCAATATCGAAAAGACATTCCCGGCGGAAACCTACGAGGGCCTGAAGGCCCGCGGCCATGTACTGAACTTCGCCTCTTCCCCGCTGGGCGGCGGCCAGATGATCATCATCGACCGGGAAAAGGGCGTGTTGTCGGCGGGTTCCGAACACCGCAAGGACGGTTGCGCGCTGGGGTTTTGAGGAAGGATTTCGGTCCGGTATGCGCTAACTCGAGTAGCGATGCGCCCATACCGTAGAGTGAAGATGCAGTTGTCCACAAACTTCGTATGGTTGCAGCCTTATGCCCGAGGTGTAATATTCTTTCTGAAGACCAACAAGAAAGTGTCGAATCGTAAACGCGCTTTCATAAACGTCTAACAGGGAGAACGAGATGAAAACGATATTTTCCGGGAAAATATGGCTGTTGGCGGCCGCGACCATGCTGGCGGCAACGGGGTTGGCGCGCGCCGACACCACAGATCAGAAATGGCAGGAAACGGTACGGGTCGCGAAAACGGGCGACCATTGTGTCAACGATTCCAACTGCTTCAACCGCTATCATTTTGCGATCTTGCCGGTGGCAACGGCCAAGCCCGGCCAGATGGTCGTGTTTGAAACGCGCGACGCGCTGGACAGCGACCTGAAGCTCGACTCCGTTCCCGCCGACGTAACGGCGATCGACCTGAACCTCGTGCATCCGATGACCGGGCCGGTCCATATCGAAGGCGCGAAACGCGGCGACGTTCTGGTCGTTGAGCTGATCGATATCGCGCCGGACGAATATGGCTACACCGTAATCGTGCCCGGCTTCGGTTTCCTGCGCGATATTTACACCGAACCTTATGTCGTCAACTGGAAGCTGACCCGCCTCGCGGCCACGTCCGCCGAGATGCCGGGCGTGCGTGTGCCTATGGCGGCCTTCATGGGGTCGGTCGGCGTACTGCCGGGCGAGCCGGAGGTCAAGGCCTGGCTGGCGCGTGAGACGAAGCTGGGCGAGGTCGGTGGCGTGGCATTGCCGCCGCAGCCAGTCGGGGCGCTTCCCGCCGACGTTTGCGGCCCCGAAGGCAGCGGCAAGGATTTGTGCCTGCGCACCATCCCGCCGCGCGAGAACGGTGGCAATATGGACGTGCAGCAGATGCAGATCGGCACCAGGCTGCTGCTGCCCTGTTTCATCGACGGCTGCGGTCTGTTCGTCGGCGACGTTCACTATGCGCAGGGCGATGGCGAGGTTTCCGGTACGGCGATCGAGATGGGTGCCGTGGTTACCGTCCGCACATCGATCCTAAAGGGCAAGGGCAAGGACATCACCTCGCCGCATTACGAAGGCGAAGCACAGCTCAAATCCATCGCGCCCGCCAACTTTTACGCCACGGTCGGCATGCCGCTGAAGGCGAGCGGCGTGATCCCGCCGACCCACAGCTATATCGACGGCGAACGGATCGGCAGTCTCGAGAATCTGTCGGAGGACCTGTCGCTGGCGGCGCGGGCCGCGCTGATCGACATGATCGCCTATATCCAGCGCGAGCACGGCCTCAACCCTGAGCAGGCCTATATCCTGTCCAGCGTCGCGGTCGATCTCGTGATCGGGCAGGTGGTCGATGTGCCGAACTATACGGTCTCGGCGATCCTCGATCTCGACGTGTTCGAGGAGGGCGCAAAATAGGCGGGGCCGCGATGAGACGGCGCCATCTCCTACGGATCGGCATGGCGGGTACGGCGTGGTTCGCGCTCAGCGGGCACACGCCGTACGGCCACTGGAAAATCTACCGCCAGAAGCACCTGTTGATCGGTTCCTGCAAGACGGACGCGCCAAGCTATCCGCTGGCGCAACAGATTGCGGAGACGCTGGTCCGCCAACTGCCCGAGAGCAGCGCCAGGGCCAGCCGCGCGCCCGATCAGCGCCGTATCGCCAGCTTGCTGGCGTCTGACCAGTGGCAGGTTTCGGTGCTGCGCCGCGAGGAGGCCGCCGACCTCGTCGCGGGACGCGGCCTGTTCGAGACGGTGGGGACGGTGACGCTACGCAGCCTGTTCGCCATGGGCGACCATCTGCTGGTCTGCCGGCCCGATTTCCCGGACCGGCATGCCTGGCTCGTCGTCGCGACCCTGACCGAAAACACTGCCGGGATTCAGGGCGGTTCCCCGGCGGAGGTCGGCACAGGCATGATCCCGGTGCACCCCGGTGCGTTGGCCTATGCGGCAGGCGAACCACTGCCACCCGCGCCCGCGGCGGAGGAAACCGGATCCGAAGCAAACCACGGGCATCCGCATTAGGCGGTGAGGTCGTCAGTCAGGCACGGCCGCTGCGTCCTTCGCGATGATCGCGAAGCGGTCGGCCAGTTCGGTGAGGGCGTAGCGGGTGATGTCCGTGGCTTTCATAACGCCGCTGCCGTCGGGGGCTGGCAGGTCGCGGGTTGCGACCGTGCTGGCCGGGATGGTGACGCGGTAGCCGTGGTCCAGCGCCGCGCGGGCGGTGGAGCTGATGCACATATGGGTCATGAAGCCGGTGAGGATGATCTGCTTGCGGCCCGCCGTCTCCAGTTTTTCGGCGAAATCGGTCTGCGCGAAGGCGTTGGGCAGGGGCTTCTGCACCACCGCCTCGGCGCATTCCGGCGCGAGCTCGCGCATGATGTGGCCGCGCTCGTCATCCAGGTCGAAGGCGCCGCCGGGCTTGCCCTTATGCTGTACATGGATGACAGGCGCGTCCGCCGCCCGCGCGCGCTTCAGCAGCGCCTCGATCTCCTTGACCGCTGCCTCCACGCCAGTCAGCGGCAAGGCGCCCGTGCGGTATTCGTTCTGCGCGTCGATGATCACCAACGTCGATTCCGACAAGGGCGACGGGTCGAGCGGGGCTCCGGCCATCTGCAGCAGGGTCTTGGGCGCGTCGGTCATGGGGTGTTTTCTCCGGTTCGGTTTTGAATTGGGGTATGGATGGCGGGCAGCCGCGTCACATCGCGACACCGGTTATTTCGGTCAGGCGGGTGCGGAAATCGTAGGTCTCCCAAGAGACGAATCCATCCTGCTGGTGAAGCCAGGCGATGGTGCAGTCCTTCGCGTCCGTCGGACCGGTGGCGGTGATCCGGCCGGCCTGCAGCGCCACGTAGCCGTACACCGACCCGTCGGCGCGATAGGTGATGACATGCAGCATGGCATCGCGCTTGACCGGGGCGCAGCCCGGCTCCGCCGGCGGATCGCCGGACAGCAGCATGTCGAGGATCGTCTCGATCGTTGCCGGGTCGCCGACGCGGGCCAGCGGTTCGTAATGGGTGCGCTCGTCGGCGAAATAGAAGGGGAAGCTCCGGCGCGGCATATGATAGAGCCGCATCTCGGTGATCTCTTCGCCGAAGGCCAGGCCGTTGCGGCTCATCCCCTCGTCCGGGATATCGCGCCAGGGTGTCGGTTCATTCATCAGGACCAGCGCCCCCGCATAGATCGCCACCACGGCGAACATCCCCAGGATAACCATCTGGCCCTTATTGAGTTTCATCGCCATTTGTCAGCTCCGCGAGTTGAGAAACGCCGCCATGTGGAATTCCGCCTGCGCCGGTTCATAAACATAGTCCTGGCCCACCGGACAGGCCCGGCGCGCCCGGCAGCCCTGCGCCATGCAGTCGGCGCCCGCGTCGGTCCGCAGATGGGCGGCGCAGGCGGGCACGTCATAGCCGCCTTCGCCGAAGGCCGCAACCGGGCAGGTCGAAAGACAGGGCCGGTCGGTGCATCCGTCGCAGGGGCTGGCGCGGTCGTTGCGCGATGGCAGGGGCAGCGTCTCGGCGAAGGCCAGCGCCCCGCGATAGCCGTGCCACAGCCCATAATCGGGATGGATAAGAATGCCCAGCGGAGAAGACGCCAACGGCTCCGCCTTCTTTGCCCAGCGCTGGAACGGCAGGTAGGGCGGCCCGTCGGAGGGGAACAATGCGCTCGCATCGAACTGCCGCGCAATATCGCCCAGCACGGTCTTGGACCAGGCATCGAGCGCGTGGGCCCCGCCGGGACGTGCGGCGCCAAAAGCCCGCCACATGCCCGGCCCCGCATTGCCGGTCAGCAGGATTGTCCCCGCGCCCTCTGGCGCGCCGTCTTCCGGTCCAACATGAAATGCCCCGCGCGGCAACAGACCGTGGGCGGCGAGGGCGGTGGTGAGGTTTTTATACCATTGCGGCATTGGTCACTCACGGCTGGGTAAGAGTCTGGCCCGGAATATGTTGTTATTTTCATTGGGGTTCGCCGGCCGACTGCCGCGTTGCGCCCCTTGGCCGATGCGCGGCATCGCCCCGCGGGCCGCGCCTAACACTCGACTCGGCGAACGCCAATGAAAACAGCAACATATTTCGGGCCAGACTCTAAGGGTTGGACTAAAGAATCTCCAGCACCGATTCCGGTGGCCGTCCGATGGCGACCTTGCCATCGTTCACCACGATCGGTCGTTCGATCAGGATCGGGTTGTCCACCATAGCCGCGATCAGCGCCGCGCGGTTCAGGCTTTCGTCTGCCAGGTTCAGCGCCGTGTAGGGCTCTTCCTTGCGGCGCATCAACTCGCGCGGTTCCATGCCCAGTTTCCCGAGGAACCCGTCCAGTGTCGCCGCATTCGGGGGCGTGCTCAGATATTCGATGATCTCGGGCTCGATGCCCTTGTCGTTCAGCAACTGCAACGTCTGGCGCGACTTGCTGCAGCGTGGATTATGATAAATGGTAACGCCCATGCCTTCAGGCTCCCTCGTTGATCCCGTCTCCCCGTTGCATGCCCCGCAACGGCCGCCGGGTCAAGAGGGCGCATTAATACCAAGCGGCGCTGATAAAGCCCCATCACATGGATCTTTATCAACGCCGCTTGGTATAAGTTCGTGACGCGCGTGGGGCCGCCGTGCATCATGCGGCCTCCAACATCGATTGCACCGTCCCTTGAAAAACAGACTTTCGATCTTCGCCGCCGGGATGTCCGGTAACCTGCGCGGCATTGCATGGATGGCGCTGTCCACGGTTGCCTTCGTGACGATGCATGCGGCCGTGCGCGACGTGTCGCAGGATTTGAGCCCCTTCGAGGTCGCCTTCTTCCGCCAGTTTTTCGGGATCGTCGCGCTGGCGCCCTGGTTCATTCGCTATGGGCTGGCGCCGTTGCGCACCAGCCGCATCGGCCTGCATACGGCGCGGGCCTTCATCAATGTGATCGCCATGTTCGCCTTCTATTACGCGCTCAGCACCGTGCCGCTGGCGCAGGTCTCGGCGCTGGCGTTCTCGGTGCCGATCTTCACGGCCCTGCTGGCGATGGTCTTTCTGGGCGAGCGGGTGCGGTTGCGGCGTTGGGTGGCGATTCTGTTCGGGTTCTCCGGGGTGTTCGTGGCCTTTGTCCCTGATTTTCTTGACGGCGGGACGCCCCAGTTGGGCTCGCTGATGGTCGTGCTGTCTTCCTTTACCTGGGCCACCGCGCTGATCATGATCAAGATGCTGGCGCGGACCGACTCCACCATCACGATCACCGCCTATATGGTGCTGCTGATGACGCCCATGTCGCTGCTGCCGGCGCTGGCGGTGTGGGAATGGCCGACCATGGAGCAATACGGCTGGCTGCTGTTCATCGGCATTATGGGAACGATCGGCCAGCTGACCGTGGTTCAGGCGCTTAAGGAGGGCGAGACCCACGTAGTCATGCCGATCGATTTCACCAAGCTGATCTGGGCGGCGGGGCTGGGTTTCCTGTGGTTCGGCGAAATCCCGACGGCCTTCACCTGGGCCGGCGGCTTTATGATATTCGTCTCCACCACCTACATCGCCTGGCGCGAACACCAGCTGCGCAAGACGGCAGTGCCCGTGCCCGCCCCGCTAACGCCAGGTGGGTAGAGAATTACTCCGGCTGAATCAGCAAATTTTCCAGGATGCGGTTCAGCGAGATTACCATCAGGCCGAAGCCGGCCCAGACAGGGATGCTCCATTCCGACGCCAATTCGCCGCCCATGCCCATTGACCTGGCGACTGCCAGCATGCCCCACCACAGGCCAAGCCCCAGCAGGGTCGCGGCGGCGGCGGAGAGAATTCTCAACAGGTTCTCGGTCACGGGCTATCCTCCGGAACAGGCGATTGAACAGAGGATAGTGTCTAATGGATTATCCTTGATATCCCGTTAATGAGCCGGGCCCGCGCGGCCTACCAGTTCTCGCCGAACGGGCGTGCCTCGACCTCGAAGGACCAGGCGGAACGGCGCTGCCGCGATGTTTGCCATACGGTTTCGGCGATGTCCGCGGGCGCCATGAAAAAATCGTCAGGCTTGTCGGGCATGCGCGCCCGCGTGCGCTCCAGGTCGATGATCCCGTCGATGATGACCAGCGAGACATGGATGCCGGCGGACCAGAGGTGGCGCGCCATGGATTCGGCCAGGCTGCGCTGGGCCGCCTTGCCGGCCGCGAACGCCGCCGAATTCGGCCCGCCCCGGCGCGAGGCGGTGGCCCCGATCATCACGATATTGCCGCCGCCCGCCGCTTTCATCGCCGGGATCACCTGTTGCGAGGCGACGAAGGCGCCGTGGGCGTTGATGCGCCAGCAGGTCTCGAAATCCTCGGCCGAGACTTCCTCCACCGAACCCCATATGCCGGAGCCGGCGTTATAGATCAGCGTTTCGACCTTGCCCATCTCATCGCGGATTTCCGCGAAGCACCGCTCTATATCGCCCGCATCGGCGGCGTCGCAGCGATAAGCGCGCGCATCGGGCAGTTCGGCGGCCAGCGGGTCGGTCACATCCCCGCGCCGCGCCATCAGGGCGACCGCATGGCCGCCTTCCGAAAAACGCCGTGCAAAGGCCTCTCCATTGCCTGGGCCGACACCCAGAACAGCGCATACCGGTTTGGACATGGTCATTCCTTCCCTATTCCCGATCCGGGAAATACGTTAGCACGCGGAATGCTCCGGCGAATATCCGCTCTCCAAATATTGAGGCTTACTCCAACAGCGCGTCGAGCAGAGGCGCGGCCGGGGCGCCGGGGCCGAGGGCCACGACGAGTTCGGGGATTCTGGCGGCCCTCTCCGCGCCAAGAACCGGGCCGGCAAGAGAGTCGAACTTCGCCGCTAAATGATTGTCGGACAGCGGATCTTCGGGATCGCCGGGGGCGGCCAGCGT
Organism: Pseudomonadota bacterium; assembly: GCA_015222795.1. Classification (GTDB taxonomy): domain Bacteria; phylum Pseudomonadota; class Alphaproteobacteria; order UBA8366; family JADFVY01; genus JADFVY01. Next base: position 12,148 of record JADFVY010000022.1, read on the forward strand.
GCCGGATTCTAGTGTTCTCCCGTCCGACAGTCCGATAACCACTCGGGCCACCCGTTCCCCGGGGAAGCGAGCGCTCATGGATTCGTCTTCCACCAACTCGATGGCGTGGCTGAGCTTCAGCACCGCGTCGTCGGCCAGCCCCGCCCCATCGACCTGCGCCATGCCGACCTCGCCATGGACCAGCGCGGCGGCCACCGAGAAGGGCAGCGAATATTGCGCCTGGTCGGTGTCGGCCGGCGCCCGCATGGCCAGCCGGTATCCCTGATGAAAGGTTTCCACCCGCACGGTCTCTATGGACGCCTCGCCAAATTGCGGGCGCAGGGTCAAGGCGGCATGGATCGCGGGCTGGGCCCAGCGGCAGACCGGATAGGGCTTCATATATTGTTCGGCTATACACCAGTTGGCGCCGAGATCGGCCCAGAACTCGCCGCCGTCCAACTCCACCGTTGCCGCCGGCGCGCCGGTAAAACCCTCGGCCGCCAGATCCACCGCCACCACGCCGGCGAAGGCCCCCATGGCGGAGCCGTCCTTCAGCATCGAGGGATGATCGATCACCCGCATCATCTGGCTGCGCGGGCCCCAATATTCGGCGATGCCCAGCGCATGGCGGGTCGCCTCATGGTCCAGGCCGCGCGTGCGCGCGCCGATCGCCGCCGCGCCCAGGGCATTCCAGGCGCCGGACGTATGGTAATCGGCAACGCTGGCATGCAGCGCCAGGCCGGCGCGGATGGCGATCTCGTAACCCAGTACCAGGCGGGTCAGGAATTCGGCCATGTCCAGCCCCGCCTCGCCATCGGCGAAGGCCGCCAGCGCCGGCAGCACCGTCACCCCGGCATGGCCCTTGGTCTCGCGGTAGCCGTCATGGGCGTCGACGCTGTCGATCATCGCCGCCCCGGCCATCGCGGCGCCGGCCGGCGAGGCGCGTCGCCCGTCCATCAGGATGCGGACGCCACCATCCGGCGAGCCGAGATTGCCATGAGCGAAACCGCGCAGCATGCGGCCCGTTTTCGTTTGCGATCCCGCCGCCGCGACCCCGACCAAATCCAGCAGGCAACGCCGAGCCTCGCGCAAGGCATAATCGGGAATATCTTTGTAACGGAGCCCTAAAATAAAATCGGTGACGGCGGGTGCGCGCATCGGAGCCTCCTGGTGGAGTAAATCTAATGGATGGTACCCTTGGTCCGAATGAATATTTCAGCCTATTTCCGACATGATGCGGTAAAAACAAGCAACTTTGCACTTAATCTGCGCTGCAAACCTGATATGCTGCCAACTTATAGGAAAAAGGGGGGATATCGGCCGATGCTCTGGGAGCCGCCGGATACATTGCCACAGAAGATAGGGTTCCATCTGGTGCCGCTATTTTCGATGATGGCCTTTGCCTCGGCGATCGAGCCGCTGCGCTCGGCCAACCGCCTGGCGGGGAAAGCCCTTTATGAATGGCGTATTTTTGCCGAAAATATGAACCCGGTCCCGGCCAGCAACGGCATCGCCGTGGTACCGGAAATGCCGATTTCGGAGGTCGAGCGGCTGCCCACCCTGATCCTGTGCAGCGGCACGGGCACGGAAGAAAATTTCGACGACCGGCTGTTTGGCGTCCTTCGGCGATTGTCGCGCAACGGGGCGCATGTCGGCGGGTTGAGCGGGGCGCCGTTGTTGCTGGCGCGCGCGGGACTGCTGTCGGGGCGGCGTTGCACGCTGCATTGGGAACATATTCCCGGCTTTGTCGAGGAGTTCCCGGATATCGAGGTCACCGACGATTTGTTCGAGATCGACGGCCCGGTATTTACCTGCGCCGGCGGCAGCGCGTCGATGGACCTGATGCTGCACCTGATCACCCAGCAGCATGGCCACGATCTGGCGGCGGCCGTCTCGGAACAGTTTATCCACGACCGCATCCGCGAACCAACCGACCGCCAGCGCATGGCGCTCCGCATGCGCATCGGCCACAGTCACCCCAAACTGGTCGCCGCCATCGCCTTCATGGAAGACAATCTGGAAAACCCGTCGACGCCGCCGCAACTGGCGCGCTCGGTTGGCTTGTCCAGCCGCCAGTTGGAGCGCCTGTTTCGAAAATATATGGGATGCACTCCGGCGCGCTATTATCTTGAGCTGCGACTGAAACGCGCTCGCGCGTTGCTGCGCCAGACTTCGCTGTCGGTATTGGACGTGGCGGTGGCCAGTGGCTTCGCCTCGGCCTCGCATTTTTCAAAACGCTATCGAGACCTGTTCGGCCAGTCCCCGCGCAGTGACCGTAACGCGGCGTAATTCACCAAGGAAATATCCCGATGACGATGTTGAAACGCCGGAGCTGGGTGCCCGGAAGCAGCGAGGATTTTGTGCAGGACACGGCGAAATCGGTCGCGGGCATGGATGCGGATTCGATCGAACGGGAAATCGACAGGCTGGCTGGTGAAAACCGTGTCATCCACGAACAAGACTGTGTCAATCTGAACCCCGGCACCAACGCCATGAACCCGAAGGCCGAGGCATTGCTGGCGGCGGGCCTCGGTTCGCGCCCGTCGTTGGGCTATCCCGGCGACAAATACGAGATGGGCCTGGAGGCGGTCGAGAAGATCGAGGTGATCGCGGCGGAACTGGCCGCGGAGGTTTTCGGCGCGGGCTTTGCCGAAATCAGGGTTGCCTCGGGCGCGATGGCCAACCTTTATGCTTTCATGGCCACGGCGAAACCGGGGGATAAAATCATTGTCCCGCCGCCGGAGATCGGCGGGCATGTCACCCATCACGGCGCCGGTGTGGCCGGACTTTATGGGCTGAAGATACTGACCGCCCCGGTGAACGCCGCCGGCTATACGGTCGACCTGGACGGTTTGCGTGACCTGGCCCAGGCACAGCGTCCCAAACTGATCACAATCGGCGGCAGCCTCAATCTGTTCCCCCATCCGGTTCGCGAAATTCGCGCGATCGCCGACGAGGTCGGGGCCTGGTTGCTGTATGACGCGGCCCATATGTCGGGCATGATCGCCGGAAAAGCCTGGCAACAGCCGTTGGAAGAAGGCGCTCATCTGATGACCATGAGCACCTACAAGAGCCTCGGCGGCCCGCCTTCCGGCCTGATCCTGACCAATGAGCCGGAACTCGCCGAGAGGCTGGACCGCATCGCGTTCCCCGGGATGACGGCGAATTTCGACGCCGCGAAATCGGCCTCGTTGGCGATGGCGCTGCTGGACTGGAAAGTGCATGGCGAGGCCTATGCCCGAACCATGGCGGAAACCGCAAAGGCGCTTGCGATAGCGCTGGCGGACGAAGGCATGACGGTCCATGCCGCTGGACGCGGTTGTACCCGATCGCACCAGCTTGCCTTGGAGGCGGCTCCCCTGGGTGGCGGTCAGGCGGCCGCCAAACTGTTGCGTCGCGCCAATATTTTGACCTGTGGCATCGGTTTGCCCATCGCGGCGGTCGAGGGAGACCTCAACGGGCTGCGCATGGGCACGCCGGAGATCGTGCGCTGGGGCATGGGGCCCGACGATATGCCGGAACTGGCGAAACTGATCGTTCGGGCGCTTAAGGCCCAGGACACACCGGAAACGCTGGCCCCGGAAGTTACCGCCTTCAAGGGCAAGTTTTCCCGAATGCATTTCGTCCGTTAGAGGAGGCCGCCATGGACAGCGACCATATTGCAGCCGAGCGTATCGAGCGCATTGCGCTGGAGGAACTGCATGAAGCGGCCGATGATGCGATGCGCGCGCGGCTGGGTTTGCGCAAGGAGATTCTGGGCACGGCATTGGTCTCGCTGGCGTCGGGCGATCCGGAAAACATCCTGCTGAACCGGGCCATCGGGCTGGGAGTGTAGGCGGAGGCGGAACCGGGAGAGGTAGCGCGGATCGCGGCGCTTTATCGCCAGGCCGGCGTGACGAAATCCTTCATTCATCTGACGCCGGAGTCCATGCCCGCCAGTCTTGAAGGCGAACTTGAGGCCGAGGGGCTCGTCCGGCGCCGCGCCTGGGTCAAGTTCCTGCGCAATATGGATGCGCCCCCGCCCGAAGCCCGATCCTCCCTGGATATCCGGGAGATCGGGCCGGAACATGCGATGGATTTCGCCAGGATCGCGGCGTTTGGCTTCGATATGGCGGAAGAATCCGAACCGATGATTGCCGGCCTGGTGGGACGCCCGGGCTGGCATCTCTTCATGAGTTTCGATGGCGACCGCCCGGCCGGCACGGGCGCGCTGTTTGTGCGCGATGGCATGGGCTGGTGCGACTGGGGCGCGACC
>JADFVY010000248.1 GCA_015222795.1 Pseudomonadota bacterium
CTTTCAACTGAAAGGCGCGCTCCCCATCTAAAGTGAATCGAAAGTGGCGAAGGGGCGGATATGGCGGAGCGGGTTCCCGGCGGGTTGCGCCGCATCTGGACGTGGTTTTGGAGATTTCTGGCCACCGATCCCGGCCCGTCCAATCTGGCCGAATCGGTCGCCGATCGGCTGGCCGACAACCTGACGCCCCGACAGCGAAGCGTTCTCAGAATGCGATTTGGGGTCGATGCCGACGTCAGTGCGACGCTCGATGAAATCTACGCGCAGTTTGCCAAGACCCGGAGGCGCATCCGCGAAATCGAGAGCCAGGCTCTGATCCGCCTCTATCGCTGGAAATACAGGAAGCCGCGATCGCCCGCGGTCCAGGGCCGCCTGGTCCAGCGCATCGCGGCTGCCCACGACGGTATTCTGGACGCGCTGTGCGACGCCCCGCCGATCCGCTCGGTGCTGGTCGGCTGGCACGACCAACTGGTTGACGAGCGCCGATCCGCCGGGGAAATCGCCGAGCCGCCCGATCCCGTTATTTCCGACGATCCCGCGGATGAAGAACAGAGCCCGGAATTCGTTCTGGCGGCGATGCTGCGCGCGGCGTTGTGGGCCCATGCAAGGGGACACAAGGCGGCCCGGCAGCGCGATGACAGGCAGGCCGGGCGCGAGGATGACCGGGCACGGGCGCTGGGGGCCATGCGGGCGATCCGCTTCAATGCGCAAAGCATTCTGGCGCTGGCCGAGGCCCTGCTCGGCCATGCGCGGCGTATACAGGTGGAGAACGACGACATGGTTCCCCAATTGCTCGACCCCGACATGGATCCGGACGCGCGGGTGGCCGCCGACATCCCGTCCGACCCGGTATCGCCATGGGCGGGCGAATTGCCGGATATCCTGGAGAGAGATCCAGCACTCGCCGATGTAATCACCGCCGAGTCCGGCATGCCGGTCGGCGAGTTATGGGAACGCGCCGCCAGGATAGATCGGGCGCTGGCAAAAGCCCGGCATAATCTGCGGCTGCTGGCCGATTCCGGCATGCCCATGGTGGCGGAGGCAGCCGTGGCCGAAGGGCTGCGCGGGGAAGCCTTCATCGACGCCATCGAAGGCGACCGCGCCGCCCTGCTGCAATTCGCCGACCAATTCTGTTTCACCGGCGAAGGCGATTTCACCGCATCGGCGGAACGCGCCGTTCTTGTTGCGCGGAAGGCTCGAGACCAATCCGTCTGATCAGATAACATTCACTTCCTTGACCAACCGCCCCTCGGCGAAGCGTTCGTAGCCGAAGACCGAAACATCCACGGCGCGCGCCTCGCCGTGGATGATCCAGTCGGCGGTGACGCGGCCCACGGCCGGGGTCTGCTGCATGCCGTGGCCGGAAAACCCGTTGGCGAACAGTAGATTCCGGATTTCGGTATGCGGCCCCAGGATCGCGTTCTGATCGGCGGTGTTGTAATCGTAAAGGCCCGCCCAGGCGCTTAGCGGCTTGATCGCCTCGAAGGCCGGTACGCGGTGGGCCAGCGCCGGCCAGACAAATTCCTCGAACAGCGACCAGTCCATCTCGAAATCGTAACAATCCCCGTCCGGCCGGTCCTTGGGCGGCGAAATGCCGGTCAGGTATGTCGCCCCCTCCGGCCGGAAGTAGGCGCCCGAGCTGTCGATTACCATCGGGCAATCGGGGATCGGCGTGCGGCAGTCTATGACATGGACGAACCGCTTGCGCGGCCGCACCGGCAGATCGACCCCGGCCAGCGCCGCCACGTCCCCCGCCCAGGGTCCGGCCGCATTGACCAGGGCGCCGCAGGCGATGCGCTCGCCATTGTCCAGGGTGACGCCGGCAATGCGGGCGCCGTCCCGCTCGATCCCGGTCACCGCGCCCTTGATATATTTCGCGCCCAGTGAGATGGCCTTGCGCCTGAAGGACTGGAACAGCGACCAGCCGTCGAACCATCCCTCGCGGTCCGTGCCCATGGAGCCCGCCGCCACGTCTTCGAGATTCATCCAGGGAAACCGCGCCGCCAGCGCGTCACGGTCCAGCAACTCGACCGTCGCGCCCACCGATTTCTGTATTTCGTGGTTGGATTGCAGGACCGGCAAACCCTCATCGCTGGCCAGGAACAGGTAACCGCTCTCGACCAGTCCGATTTCCGCCCGCTCGCCATCAACGGCCAGCAACTCGCCCGACTGCTTCATGAAGTCGAAGCTCCAGCCGGACAGCGCGATATTGGCGGGCGTCGAATATTGCTGGCGGATCGCGGCGACCGACAACGCCGACGCCGCGCCCGCATAGCCCGGGTCACGCTCGATCACCGCGACCGACCCGTTGAAATCAGGGTCGGACATCAGGTGATAGGCCGTGGAACTCCCCACCCCCGCACCGCCAACGATCACTATATCGTATGATTTTTCCGCCATAGGCAGTCTCCCTTTACGGGATTTGTAAACGGGAATGGACAGGTGCGCCAGAGCAGCATCGGTACAAACGGAATCGCTTCCCGCGATTCCATTTGTACCGATATTGCTGCTCGCCCCTTGATAAAGCGGGCAATTTCATCCGATCAAACCGAACAGGTTCCGTTTGATCGGATATTGCCCTAGCAACCCCTCGCATTTTGCGGGAAGCCTGCTATATAGGGGGCGGGGGCCTGTAGTTCAGCGGTCAGAACGCACCGCTCATAACGGTGTTGTCGCAGGTTCGAATCCTGCCGGGCCCACCA
>JADFVY010000249.1 GCA_015222795.1 Pseudomonadota bacterium
CGAGCCTTGGTGTTACCGACAACGCCAAGGGAAGTAGCGCGTCCAACCGCTCCGGTCCAGTAGGAGAAACAGATTCAGGCCAGGTCGGGCGACCAGATGCAGGTGCGATTGCCACTGAGGCGCCCGGCTTCCATGGCCCTGTCGGCCATGTTAATAAGCTCCTGCACCTCGCTTCCTTCCATCATGGCCCCGCCAAGCGAAACCGTAACCGACAGATCGAGCCCACTGCCCGGCATTTTGAAAGGCATGCGCTCGACAATATCGTGCAGCCGCTGCATCACGTTCGGGGCCTCCTCGGGCTTCACATGCGGCAGCGCGACCAGCAGTTTATCCCGGCCATGGCGGTAAATCTTGTCGTAGGAGCGCAAACTGCTGGCAAAACGATCGGCGATTTCCCCGACCGCCAACTCCAGGGCCGCGCCCTCGATCGGATTCGGCGCACAAACGACAACACAGCAGTTGACGTTGCCTTCGGCCACTTTGTTGCGCGCGCTCTCCAGCCACTGGACCATTTCGACAAGGTTGTCACCAACGGGTAGCGGTCCGTTCAGGTCCTGGCGTTCGCCGAATTCGAAACCGGCCGGGGCGTTTTCACCCTGGTTTACGTTCGCGCCAACCTGGGTTCGGGGTGTTCCGAAAATACCCATTGTCCACCTTCCTTAATTTTTTTGTGTTGCGTTTACGCGTTCTCAAAATTTCCCGTTCATTCTGGCGGACAATTAGTAAAGAATTGGTTTCCAGCGCAAGAGAGGCTGGATCGGATCAGGCTCTGGCCTAGGGCTATATCCGATCAAATGGAATCGCCCGAAGCGATTCCGTTTGTACGGATGCTGCTCTAGTTTTCCAACTCCGCCGACCAGACGACTATGCGTTCGCCTGGAGCACTGCCGGCCATATTGGCGGCGTGCGATGCCCTTTCCAGCACTTCCTGAACCGTGTGTTGCGGGTCGGTCAGCGATATCCCGAATCGGGCGGTGACTTTGGACTCTTCATCATCCGACAGGGCGATGGGATTTTCGCTGAGGAGTTCGTCCAGCCTGGTGGCTACCAGTTCGGCGCGTTCGCGGTCGGCGCCGGGCACGCAAATCAGATATTCGGTGCGCCCGTAGCGGAAAACCGAATCGTAAGGCCGCAGGCTGGAGAATAGCCGCACCGCCAGGCTGGCGACGACGCGATCGATACCGATCTGGCCGAATTCCTGTCTGATCGCAACCAGACCATCGGGCCGCACCATGATCAGGCTCATCGGGGTTTCCGTACGCGCCGCGCGTTCCCACTCACGCTCCAGTTCCGACAACATGGTCAGGCGGCTTTGCAGTTCCGCCAGATCGTCATCCGACACGACCGCCCCGTCTTCCGGCAGCCCGTGCAGATCCTGAATGCGCACCGCGATCTTGCGGTACTTGTCGGCCACATCCATCATCGCATCGTATTCGTCCGGCGACACCGACTCGCCCGCCGCCAGCTTGCCCATCAGATATTGCGCAGCCTCATGGGTCTCGCGATGCATGCGGCCGAGGTCGGTGAACAATTGACCGTCAAGCATCCCGGTAGCGCTGTTATGCTGGAACCAGCGGCCGAAACGGCATGTCAGGTGGGAGTCCTCGCCGGACACATGGTCGCCGGGCGGTAACCCGCACAAGGCCGCCCGTTGCCACGCGGAAAGCCAGCTTTCATGTTCTACGATGGCGTCGGCGATTGCCGCCGGTATGTCACGCGACAGAATTTCAGAAGGTTGCGTATCGGTCTTGCCAGTCATCGCCTCAACAGCTCGCCCTGTCAGATTTTGTGGGTCCAGATGCAGATGCTGTCGCCCATGCCCTTTAGCGCCCAGTCATGCGCCTCGGATGCGCGATCGATATGTTCGTGCAATGGCGCCCCGGAGTCCAGCATGGTTCCACCGAACGAGGCCGTAACCCTGATTTTCCCACCACCATCGGCGGCAAACGGTTCCCCGATCACCTGGGTGCGGAGGCGTTTTATCACGCCGACCGCATCGTCGCGGCTGATATGTGGCAGCATGATGAGATACTTGTCGTGAGCGAAGCGGTAAATCGCATCGTAGGATCGCAATTTCGTTGCAAACCTCTCGCCGAATCCGTCCATCGCCAACGCGGCGTTGTCGCCGTCCGGGCTGACCACGCAGACGCAACTGGAATCGTGAGTCATTCGGATTCTGTCCAGTTCGCTTCGAAGCCCGGCCATGATCGCCGACGCATCGTTATCGATCACGGTGGGCCCACTGTCACCGCGGACCAGACCATGGGACGGGTTCCCGGCGGGACTTACGCCCTCCACTCGTTTGCCAAAGGTCTGCATAATTTCGTCTCCTGACATTGATTCTTCCATCGACCGATATTTAACAAACGGTTAACGGAGCGTTTTAGTCCATCATTGCCTAAATTTTTAGGAGATTTACTGCACGAAGATTGAAGGTTTGGCAGCCCTGGGTCAGGTCACGCCGAGCCCGGAGGGCAGAGACGGGTCCCCTACCCGCCTTCGCGCCAAGCCTCGCCAAACGCCTGATTCGCGCGCTCGATGTTGTCTTGCAACGGTATCGAAGGGTCGATCATCGTGCCCCCGATGGACACCGTCGCGCTTACCTCGCCACTACCTTCGATTTGAAGTGGCTCGTCCGCGATTTGCCCACGCAGGCGATCCATCACGGTCGCCATATCTTCCGGCTTTATATGCGGCAGGGATATCAGGTAGCGATCCGGCCCGAAGGCAAAAAGGCCGTCGTAGGGCCGCAGGCCACGGGAAAACCGTTCGCCCACCGCCGCCATGAGGCTGGTCCTGGACGCGCCCTCGGTGGCGTCGGGTCGGATTATCAGGAGACAACAGGTGTTCTCGTCCCGCTCGACCGCGGCGAACTCGGCCAGCAGCGCCCGAATCGTGGCGGTTTCGTCGCGCACGACCGGGATCGGTGGGGGAGATTGCCATTCGTCGTTGGCCATAACCGGCGCCAAACAAAGCATGTCGGTATTCAGGTATTTTTGTCCCATCATTTTCAATATTCCTTCAAATTTAAAATGTTTTTGAAAAGTTAATGGAAGCAATTTTGCCGGCAATATCTTAAAAAATCATTAAAATGCCCTCTTTATTAGACCGCTCCCTTACGCGCGGCGGTCTTCGGTTCGTCCTCGATCGCCTCGCCGTCGGCATCGAAAACAATACGGTCTTCGCCGGACAGCGCGATAAAACGCTTGCCTCGGGCGCGGCCGATCAGGGTGAGCCCGGCCTTGCGCGCAAGCTCCACCCCCCAGGCGGTGAAGCCCGAGCGCGATATCAGGATGGGAATGCCCATCTGAACCGTCTTGATAACCATTTCCGAAGTCAGCCGGCCGGTGGTGTAGAAGGTCTTGCCCGCGGTCGAGACATCCTTCATCGCCATGTAACCGGCAATTTTATCGATGGCGTTGTGGCGGCCGACATCTTCCATATAAATCAGCGGGCGGTCCCGTTCGCACAGCACGCAGCCATGGATCGCGCCGGCCGTGAGATACAGGCTGGGCACCGTGTTGATCTTCTTCGTCAGCGCGTAAAGCCACGAGGTTTTGAGGATGGCATCTTGCGGCAGGCGCACATCCTCGAACTTCTCCATCAGGTCGCCGAAAATCGTGCCCTGCGCGCAGCCCGAGGTAAGCGTCTTCTTCTTCAGCTTTTCCTCGAAATTGGTCTTGCGCTTCGTGCGGACCACGACGGTCTCAATATCGTCGTCATATTCAACGGCGGTAATCTCATCATCCGGCAAAAGCATGTTCTGGTTTATCAGATAGCCGACGCCAAGATATTCCGGATGGTCACCGATCGTCATCATCGTGACGATTTCCTGGCCATTGGGAAACAGGGTCAGCGGCCGCTCGACCACCACACGGGTTTCGACGGGGTTGCCTTCATGGTCGATGCCCGACACCGCTTCGGTCAGGCGCGCATCCTCGGGGTTCGGTTTCAGGATAAAATCATTCATGCCCAGCAATATGCGCGCGGCACGCGCCCGCGGCAAGGCGCTGCCCGGACGGCAATCAGGAAACCGCCACTGCTGGCGCGCGCTCCTCGCTCTCGACAAGCCCACCGAAACGCCTGTCGCGGCCGTGAAACTCCTCAAGCGCGGTTTCCAGATCCTCCGCGCCGAAATCGGGCCAGAGGCGGTCGGTGAAATGCAGTTCCGAGTAGGCGCACTCCCACAGAAGAAAATCCGAAAGGCGTTGCTCACCGCTGGTCCGGATCAAGAGGTCGACATCGCGATAGTCCTGCTCTCCGTTCAACAAGCGCGAAAAGCCCTCGCGCGTCAGGTCTTCAGGACCGCGCGCCATCGCCGCAGCCTGCAGGATCGCGTCTCGCGACGAGTAATCCAGGGCGATGCGCAGATTCAGGGCTTGTCCCTGCAACGACGCAGTTTCGGCCCACTCGATGCTCGCGGCCAGATCTTCCGGCAGCCGGTCGCGCCGCCCGACCGCCGTCAGGCGCACGCCGGCCCGAACCAGGCGGGCGGTTTCGGTCCGCATATACCGTCGGAGCAGTCCCATGAGCGCGGTAACCTCGGCTTCCGGCCGCCGCCAGTTATCCGCCGAAAAGGCATAGAGGGTCAGCGTCCCGATACCCAGTTTAGGGGCCGCTTCCACGACCCGGCGGACCGCCTCGACGCCGATCCTGTGTCCGATTTTGCGCGGCAGGCGCCTTTGCGTTGCCCATCGGCCGTTGCCATCCATAATGATAGCGACATGAAGTTTTGATTGCAGACTACTTTGCATTAAAAAGTTATCCTTCAAAAAAATGCACCCTTATGCGGGGCGCGGATGCTGTTCGTTTGCCATAATGTCTTCCTCGCCCGTCGCTTCGGCGGCGTCCCGGACCACTTGCTCCAGAACCGACAGATAATCGAGAAAGCGCCCACGCCCTTCAGCCGTGAGCCGGCAGGTGGTATGGGGCCGGTTCCCCTCATAGCCTTTCAGGATTGCCACGAGCCCGGCCTCCTGCAACACATGAAGGTGCCGGCTAAGATTTCCGTCCGTCAGGCCGCAGAGTTGTTTGAGATCGGCGAATGCCAACCCTTTCGGATGGGCCATTAATGAAGTCAGCACGCCGAGTCGCGCCTTCTCGTGAATAACACGGTCGAGCCCGTCATAGGAAAACCGGGCGTCGCCACTAATCTTCGGCATGATGCTCTCCGGATGCGAAATAAAGAACCGCAGCCATCAGAAACTGGCCAATTGCAAAGGGCAGCCCCATCATCCACGGTGACAGGCTCTGGCCGAGGCTCGCGACGATCAGCACGGCGACCCCGGCGACAAAGTACCATGCACCCACCAGGGCAATCAGGGGCGGCAGCGACCGGACGGAGGCGAATATGCCCAGCGCGACAAGAACTTGCCAAAGTCCCGGCAATAGCCAGAGGCTGTCCGGCGCAAACCGGACCAGCACCAACCCAATCGCCCCGCCCGCAAAACCGGCGGGCAGGAACTGCTGAATGGCGTTCCAGATCATCGCATCCGCCAGGCCGCCATGGTGCCGGCGTGACCGCGCCAGCATCTCGGCACCGATCAGGCCCACGGAGACGACAGCCGTCACAACCCATCCGGCAAGCAGGATCAGGGTGTCGGCCGCCAGCGCTTCGGGCCAGATCGACTGCGCCCCGGCCATGAATATGGCCAATACGCCGGTGACGGCCATAACGGCGGGACCGAATCCGCGAAACATCGTTCCGGCCGCAAGCTGGTTGCGGATGTTCGCTATATCGGCCAGGGCCCTGTCAACGTCTCGCATGCAACCTCTCGAGTATACTTTGCAATACAAAGCATACTCCAATACAAAGAAATTGCAACTGTGATTCAATCCGTTGGCTGGGCGCGGCTAAAAACCGCACTGTGTAACGGGTGGATTGTCGCGCACGCCTTCTATAGAATGACCTGCTGTTTTAAAGGAGAACACCGGGATGAAAGACCCGTTCGACAGGGAAGTTTCATATCTGCGCGTGTCGGTGACCGACCGCTGCGATTTCCGCTGCGTCTATTGCATGGCGGAAGACATGACCTTCCTGCCCAAGAAGGACGTGCTGACACTCGAAGAGCTGGACCGGCTGTGCGGCACCTTCGTGCGCCTGGGCGTGCGCAAGCTGAGGCTGACCGGCGGCGAGCCGCTGGTGCGCCGGAACATCATGTGGCTGATCAACAAGCTGGGCGAACATCTGAAAACCGGCGACCTGGACGAACTCACAGTCACCACCAACGGCAGCCAGTTGGAGAAGCTGGCCGACCAGCTTTACGCGGCCGGCATGCGCCGCATCAATGTCTCGCTGGACACGCTGGACCCGGAAAAATTCGTCGCCATCACGCGCTGGGGCAAATACGACAAGGTAATGGCCGGCCTCGACGCCGCCGACCGCGCGGGCCTGAAGGTCAAGATCAACGCTGTGGCGCTGAAGGGCGTCAATGACGACGAGTTCGACCATATGGTCGAATGGTGCGGCAAGCGCGGCTACGACCTGACCTTCATCGAGGTCATGCCGATGGGCGACATGGGCGAGCAACAGCGGGTCGATCAGTATCTGCCGCTCTCCATGGTTCGCGCCAATCTGCAGAAGAACTGGACGCTGGAAGACATCGATTACAACACCGGCGGGCCGGCGCGTTACGTGCGGGTCAAGGAAACCGGCGGCCGCATCGGCTTCATCACGCCGATGACCCATAATTTCTGCGAATCCTGCAACCGCGTGCGGCTGACCTGCACCGGCACGCTCTATATGTGCCTGGGCCAGGACGACGCCGCCGATCTGCGCGAACCGCTGCGCGCCAGCGAATCCGACGAACTGCTGCAGCAGGCCATCCTCGAAGCCATCGACCGCAAGCCCAAGGGCCACGATTTCATCATCGACCGCCGCAGCGACAAGCCCGCCGTCGGCCGCCATATGAGCGTGACGGGGGGGTGAGGGCATCGGAAACACCGAGCGACCTCATACTTCGAGACGCGACTGCGCCGCTCCTCAGCATGAGGTTTCACTGGTTGTGCCCTCATGCTGAGGAGGGCCGAAGGCCCGTCTCGAAGTATGAGGTCGCGCCAATGCCGGATAAACCCCGCCCCCACCCTAGGGCAATATCCGATCACACGGAACCGGTCCGGTTCAGTTTGATCGGATAAAATTGCCCGCAATTTAAAGGGGCGAGCATC
>JADFVY010000250.1 GCA_015222795.1 Pseudomonadota bacterium
GACATCTGGAAGATGATCCGCACCGGCGCCTTGGAGCGCTGCATCACCGAATAGGGCGTGCCGAAGCCGATATCCATCTGGCCACTCAGAATCGCCTGGATTGCGAGTTCCTCGTCGGCAAACGCGGTCCACTCAAATTCGAGGCCCATCTTCTTTGCACGGTCCAGCGCCACGAAGATGTGGGCGAGTTCATCCGACGGCGGCTCGGAGAGCGCAATCCGAATCTTTTCTGCCTGCGCCGGCGTCGCCGCGCCGAAAAGCACGCCGATCATCGCCGCCACCGCGAATGCATGCGCTGCCCGCGCAAACAAATTTTTCATAATGTTTCTCCCAGTTTGGTTGTGGTTATTGTGGGTAAACCAATTGTGATCAATCTAGGTTTTTGGTTTCAGGAGAGTCAAGCTTTACTCTTAGATGTTATGCCGTTATCACGAACCAAAGAAAAACCAATTGAAAGATTGATTGCATGTCTCTCCTTGAATTCGACCGAGTACTGCAGGAATTGCGGCGGATGCTGGATGCGGGCGGCTACCCGTTGAACAGCCGTTTGCCGCCGGAACGCGATTTGTGCGAGACGATCGGCGTCAAGCGCACGGTGTTGCGCAAGGCACTGGCCCGACTGGAAGCCGACGGCCATATCTGGCGGCATGTGGGCAAGGGCACCTTCGTCGGCTCGCCACCCGGCGGCCTGATGGGCGACACATCGTTGATCGCCAACAGCACAAATCCTTCGGAGGTGATGCAGGCGCGCCTGACCGTCGAACCCGAACTGGCGCGCATGGCCGCGCTGAACGCCACGGCGACCGAGGTCGCCGAAATGCGCCGTTGCATAAAGGGTATGAGGCAGGCCCGCGAATGGCGGACATATGAGATGTGGGACAACAGGCTGCACCGCGAGGTCGCCAGGGCCAGCGGTAATGTGTGCCTGCTGGCCGTGTTCGACATGTTGAACGCAGTGCGCCGCGCGGTGGCCTGGAAGCGGCTGAGGAAACACGAGCTAACCCACAAACACCATAGCTTCAGCGAACATGATGCGCTGGTCGACGTGATCGAAGAACGCGATACGGAGGCTGCGGCGACCCTGATGCGCGACCATCTGCGCGCGGTGCGCCGCGACCTGCTGGCCTCGATACCGGATTAGGTTCTGAGCACCGGCTCTCAGTTCCGGTATCGCGGTCCGTCGAACGGGTCGCAGTTACGCTCGCGGTCCGGGCCCAGAAGGTGGTCCAGAACGCCGTCCCACCCGTTGGCGCGGCATACGTGAATAGCGCTTTCTCGGCCGAGACTGTCGATCAATGACATGGCCAGCCTGGCCTGTTCGTTAATTGGCTGTTTTTGCATATGGATTATCCTGACGATATTACTGGTCCCCTTAATCCGATAATACTAACGGGTAATAGCGACTAAATAGTTAAACCAGACTCACATTCGGTTTAGCCGGGCGGTTTACCCGGGAACCGGTATGCTTTCACACATCCAGGCGGCGTCCTCTTTCGCCGCGGCAAGGCGCCGGTCGACGATTTCGGCCATGCTGACGATGCCGCACAATCCCTTGTCGTTGACCACCGGCATGTGATGGGCGCGTCGCGCCGACATGCGGGTCATGACGCGGCGCAGGTCCTCGTCCGGGCGGCAGGACGCCACATCGCGGCACATGATATCGGCCACGGTCATCGGCATCAGCCGCCCGACACCATGGGATTTCAGGGCGCGGATCAGGTCTCGTTCGCTGACCAGCCCATCAATGTCGCGACCGTTTTTGCTGACGATCAGCGCGCCCGCGTTCCGCTGGCGCATTATGCAGATCGCCGCGCCGACCGGCGTATCGCCCTCGACGGTGATGGGCCTCCGCCCTTTTCTTTTCAAAATGCCTTCTACAATCATAATATCCTCCACCCTTAATTGGTTTCCGGTTTTCGATTCCCCGCCGATTGACCCGGATCAAAGACTCGCGCACCAAACTGGCGGAAAATAGTCCCGCTTGTGGAGATATCGGGGCCAAATGACAGCCAGGCGCGCATATTTGGCCACAATTCGCCGCTAGGGCAATATCCGATCAAACGGAACCGGTCCGGTTCAGTTTGATCGGATAAAATTGCCCGCAATTTCAAGGGGCGAGCATC
>JADFVY010000251.1 GCA_015222795.1 Pseudomonadota bacterium
CGCCGACGCTGTCTCGGGAATGTCGTACATCGACAGCGAAGCGACCCGTTCAGGCATTCTTTATCTCAGCCGAAAGATCACGCAGGAAAGACGCGGTCTCGGTTGCCTGCACCGTCGCGGCCCGAACCAGCCCGTCGAAATGGCGGACCAGCACCCGGATATGCGGTGTGGTCGTAAAGACAAAATACATCTGCCCCACATAGACCGCCGCCCTGCTTGGCCCGAAAATGGTGTAGGGAGCCGAGTAATGGGTCATCCCGTCGAACAGGTTGACGCGCAGCGAGGGATAAAGTTCCTCGGCAATTTCCGCCATTTTTTCGAGTTGCGCCTTACGAATTCCAGGCTCCAGGCCCCGCCAGCGTTCCTCGCCCCGCGCGAACGCTTCCAGCGTCTGGCGTTGCATGCAGATTTCCATATCGGTATCGGGCAGCCGCGTATAAGCCAGCCGCCCGTGCGACGCGGCGATCGCCTGGTCGGCCGACTTGGCGACATAATCGCGAAATTCGAACCGCATTACATCTTCGGTCTTGATCAGGTCCGGCAGCGTGGAGGGAACATAACGTATCTTGTATCCCGCCGCTTCCACATGCCAGCGCGCCAGGTTTTCATCCACCGGGGTTTGGGCGCTGGGCGTGAACTGCAGCGATTCCTGCAAAACGTCGGCGCCCAGTTTCGCCTCATGGCTAAGACCCAGCAACCAATCCAGGCTGACCTTCAGCGTCGCGGCGATGGCCGCCACCGTATCGGCGCGTGGCAACCGGTCATTATCGGGAGACAACAATTGCGACAATGTAGAGCGGTCGACCCCGGTCCGCCGGGCAAGTTCCGACCGATTCAATTTCA
The DNA here is from genome assembly GCA_015222795.1 of Pseudomonadota bacterium. Taxonomy (GTDB): domain Bacteria; phylum Pseudomonadota; class Alphaproteobacteria; order UBA8366; family JADFVY01; genus JADFVY01. Next base: position 844 of record JADFVY010000251.1, read on the forward strand.
TATTTTCCAGCGCCTCGAGAAACCGGGCACGGAATATCCTGACTGTTTCACGCCGGTCGAAGATCGGCTGTTCGTTTGGATCACGCTGCATTGCTGTATTTAGTCATCAAATGGGTGATAATGCAACAGCTTCTACGTGTTTGTTACAAGTAACCCGTTGTTCAAAACTTATTTAGTAAGGATACTGACGAACGGTACTTTTTAACGGGCAGCAAGAAACATACGGCAATGTCGGACCACGCAATAACTACCCCGGCCGCGGGCAACCGCGGCGCGGCCAGAATCGGGGAATTTCCGACCTGGATACTCATTTCAACGATTTACGGCGGCTGGTTTGCCGTCACCTGGTTTTTCGAGTCCCTGCCCTGGTGGGTGGTGGCCCCGGCGGGCGCGTGGTTCGTGGCCTGGCACAATTCCTTCCAGCATGAAGCCCTGCATGGCCATCCCAGCCGCCATGTCTGGCTGAACGAACTGCTGGCATGGCCGCCGCTTTGCCTGTGGATTCCCTTTCCGATCTACCGCGACTCTCATCAAGCCCATCACGAAACACCGGCGCTGACCGATCCGTACGAGGACCCGGAATCCTTTTACCTGACCCGTTCGCAGTGGGAACAAACCAGCCCCGTTCGCCGCGCCGTGCTGATCGTCAACAATACGCTGGCCGGCCGCATGGTTATCGGCCCATGGCTGGCGGCGGTTGCGTTGTGGAAAACGCAGTTGCTAACGATCGCCGGGGGCGACCGGCGTTATCTCGGCGCCTGGGTTATTCATTTCGCGCTGGCCGGCCTTATGTTCGGCTGGCTGTGGCAAGTCTGTGGAATATCGCCGCTGGATTATGTGTTGATGTTCGCCTGGCCCGGCCTGTCGCTTTCGCTCGTCCGCTCCTACTACGAACATCGCCCCGCGCCCGAGCAGGACGGACGCACCGCGATCGTCGATGCGGGCCCCCTGATGAGCCTGCTATTTCTGAACAACAATCTGCATGTGGTCCATCACGACCGGCCGGAACTGCCCTGGTTTGCCCTGCCGGCAATCTATCGGCGGGACCGGGAGGACATACTACGACGCGTCCGCGGGTTCCATTTCCCCGGCGGTTATCTGGGGATCGCCAGGCGATTCGCGTTCCGGCCCAAGGATGTGCCGGTTGTTCCCGATTGATCGAATTATTACCAACCGACGACTTTCCAGCCATGTCCCCTTGGCACAAATCCACCAACCCTTGATAAATTCTTCGTAACTAGGCCTGTTTTTTTACAAATATTTAGTCTTATTGGTCTCTAATCTCATTCTAGCAATCTTACCGGGCCGGTGGGGCCCATCAGGGTAGATGGAAAAGATGGGTATGAAGACCACAATCAAGGCGACCATATTGCTTGTTCTGACGGGACTGGTCTCGGCTTGTTCGTATAACGATCCGCTGATCGTCGACAAGAACTGGGTGCCCAAGCGCATGGTGGGCTATATCTCGCAGCTTGAGCCAGGATACTACGGCTCCAAGCTGACCCGGGTCGTATTCAAAAACGGCAAGGAAATGAAGGCCGATCTCGTTGAGCTGCAGTTCATCGGTCAGCTGGCGGCCCGCGACAAGCCGCCCTTTAATATATTTTCCGGCAGGCGCTGCCATGGCTGCGAGTCGAACCTGTCGATTTATATTCATTCGCCCGGCGATGGCCGGCTGAAGAAAAAGGCTCCGCGCTATCGCTATCCAGGCAGCGTTTTCAGCCATGTGAATGGCGCCCTGGTCGAGGAATCCAGGGCCTTCTTCGGCGATTGCCTTGCCGGCCGCAGCGCCGGAATCGTGGTCTGGTTCGTACGCTCGCGCCTCGACCGCCCCAACTGGGTGAAAACGGTCGAAATCGTCGAGTCCACCGGAACCAGCCTCGATGTATCGGAAATCGATGCTCCCGTCCCGCCGATCGAGGCCACGTTGAAGCTGGTCGAGGAAGAACGTTGCCGGGAAATCCCGAAACGCCTGATGAGCACCGAGCCTTAAAATTGCCCGCAATTTCAAAGGGGCGAGCATCATCCGATCTAGTGGATCGCATAAGCGATTCCAATAGATCGGATGATGCTCTTGCGTGGGCGGCTCCAGCCCGCTTTATAAATCTATCCGGCGGCTCTCCAGTTTCGCCTCGTCCAGGACAATTCCCAGTCCCGGCGCATCGGACAGCGTGATACATCCCCTCCTGTCGGCCTTGATCGGTTCGGCCAGCATGAAGTCGCGCCGCGCCGGCGTCCATTCCGGCGGGTCGATGGGGTATTCCAGCCAGGGGCCGCCCTTGCAGCCGGCAAACAGATGCGCGTTGGCCAGCAGGCCGATGCCGTTGCCCCAGGTATGCGGGGTAAAAGCCACTCCGGCGGCCTCGGCAAGCCCGGCCAGCCGCGCCGCGCCGGTGATCCCGCAGGTCAGGGTCGCGTCCGGTTGCAGCACATCGACACAGCGCCGCTCGATCAAATCTTCCAGCATAAGCGGCTCGCGAGTCATCTCGCCGCCGGCGATCCGCACCGAAACCGCATTATGCAGAACCGACATGCCGCGCCAGTCGCAACGATGCAGCGGCTCCTCCATCCAGTAGACGCCTATACGCTCCAACTCGCGCGCGACGACCAGCGCCTGATGATAGTTCCAGGCTGGCGCCGTATCCCAGGGCATGCGCCAGCCCTGATTACAATCGACCAGAATCTCGATCTTGTCGCCAACCGCCAGGCGCACCGCTTCCAGCGCACGAATATCGTCGCGCCAGTCGGCCCTGTGGAAGCGAATCTTGACGGCGGGGAACCCCTTGTCGCGCAGCGCGCAAACCTTCTCGGTTTGTTCACCGCTGTCACGCAACACACCGGTGGAGGCATAACAATTGACTTGCCCCGACGTACCGCCGAGCATGCGCCAGACCGGCTGGCCCTTGATCTTGCCGGCCAGGTCCCACAGCGCTACTTCAAGCGGCCAGGGCCGCCCGCCATGAAAATCGATATTGCTCAGCACCGCATGATGCCGGTCGAGATCGAGCGGATCCATGCCGATGAACAGATCGCGAAATTCCTCGAACCCCTCCATGCCCGTGCCGGCCCCGATGCCGACCGCGCCGTCGGCGGCCGTCACCTTTACGATAGTGGCATCGAAATGCGTGCGAGCCCGGCTGTCCCAAGCCGGCGGGAACGACGGATTAAGCGGCAAGCGGTACCGCGCGATCTCAATATTATCTATCCTGGCCGAG
>JADFVY010000252.1 GCA_015222795.1 Pseudomonadota bacterium
ATCGACACGCTGAAGGAAAAGGGCATCCGCGACGATTACATCGTCATGGTCGGCGGCGCGCCGCTGAACGAGGAATTCGCCGAAGCTGTCGGCGCAGACGCCTATTGCCGCGACGCCGCGGTGGCGGTGGAGATGGCCAAGGACCTGATCGCCCGCCGTCACAACCGCCCGTCGTCGGACTGAACGGGCAGAACCACCATGACCGGGGCCGCAAGCCCGCCCAGGACCCTGCTGATCGCCTGCGGGGCGTTGGCGCGCGAGATGCTGGCGCTGATCGAGGCCAATCGGTGGGGCCACATGACGCTGGAATGCCTGCCGGCCAAGCTGCATAACCGGCCCGAAAAAATCCCCGACGCCGTGCGCGACAAGATCACGCAAGCGCGTGGCCGATTCGAGCAAATCTTCGTCGCCTACGCCGATTGCGGCACCGGCGGCCTGCTGGACAAGGTTCTGGCGGAAGAGGGCGTGGAACGCATCGGCGGCCCGCACTGCTATTCATTCTATGCTGGCGCGGGCGCCTTCGAGGCGCTGCATGAGGAAGAGCTGGGCAGTTTCTACCTGACCGACTATCTGACCCGCCATTTCGATACCCTGATCATCAAGGGCATGGGGTTGGACCGTTTCCCCGAGCTGATGGAAGCCTATTTCGGCAATTACCGCCGGCTGGTCTATCTGGCCCAGACCGAGGACCCGGAGTTGGTGGAAAAAGCCAAGGCGGCGGCGGCAAGGCTGGGCCTGGACTATGAATACCGGCTAGCGGGATACGGCGAACTAACCGATTTCATGTCTCGCGCGGCGGGGGAGCAACAGGGGCCCAACGGAAATGGCTGATCTGATCATCGTTTATTGGCGCGATATTCCGGCGCAGGTTATCGTCAAGGCGGGGCGGCGCAACCAGGTGAAGATCGAGCTGGACCAGCGTTTCGCCAAGGCCATCGACATCGCCGCCATGAAGGGCGGCGCCCGCGGCGACGACGATTACCTCGCCGACTGGCGCAAGGCCGCCCCGGTAGAGGTGTCGGACGAATTGCAAACAGTGGCCGAGACCATGGCCCGGCAGCTGGACGAGGAATACGACGAAGCGCGGCTAAAGGCGCTGATGGCGAACGGCGGGTGGGCCGGGTAGCGGACGGCGATTATTCGGCGGTCTCGTCAAGCTCTTCCCCGGATTGTAATACTCGCCAGCCGCCATCTTCTTCCAAATGGCCCGACAGGAGCGGCTCGAACAAGCCCAGCAGATCGCCGAACAGCGGAAATTCTTCCTCCCCTTCATCGGCCCGGGGCACGACCATCGCCCAGTCGTGCGACCAGTCGTCCTCGGCGACCACGGCCTGGTCATGGGGCCATTCGGGGTCGATGACGATGTCGCGGCGCGGGGGTGGGTCGGTGGGGCGGGGGAGATGTTCCAGTAGAGGCCTGATGCCGGGCGGACAGGGGATGTTGAACTCCAAATCACCGTCGAGGCTGACTTCGGCGCAGGTTTCCCTGACGCGGCCGGGTTCCTCGGCTTCCTGCGCGAGGACGGGGGTGGCGGCGAGCGCGGCCGCGAAAATTCCGAGGACGAATGTCTTTCCAACCATGTCGTGCATATTAGCACGGAAAAGCCCCGGAATTATGGCAAAGATGCCTAGTGGTCTGTATCAGGCAAATTGCACACATGGGATCGCGTTTCCCGCCCCCCCCCCGCTGCGTCGGGCGCACTTGACGATGCGTAAGCATCGCCCGCGCACATCCTCCTGCCGGGGAAACGGGAAACACGATCCCATGTGTGCAATTTGCCTGATACAGACCACTATGGCCGCTCCACGCGGTTGACCACGCGCCATTGGCCGCGCAGTCGTTCCAGGGTGTAGCTGACGGCGATGAAACCGGGGCGGGCGATGTAGAAACTTTCGGTGTCCACCGCGCCCGGCGGCGGCAGGTCGGTGGACTCCGCAACCCAGACCACCACGAAGATGCTGCCGGGCGCGGCGAGTTCCGGGGGCTCCCATTTGCGGATGCGGTCGATGATGTAGAGCACCGTCGCACCCTTTGGCCGGAAATGCCTGGGTTCCAGCCCGTCCGCATTGGCACAGAGCGCCTCGTCATCGCGCACGCGGCAGGCAATATGGGTCTCCATGGCGCAAACCGGTGTATCCCACGCGCCGATGCATTTGCTGGCGGCGTCGCGCGGGCCGATCCTGCGGATCCAGGGCTGCCAGGAGACCTTATCCACCAGCCAGCCGCCGCCCTCGCGCCGGACGCCGTAGTTCAGCCGCCGCCAGCCCCGGTCGGGCCAGTTCAGCCCGTATTTGCCGTGGAACCGGGCGGAAACACTAATGCGGCGGTCGTCGCCCTCCTCCTCGTCGCGGATCAGATATTTGGCGCCGGTGGCCTCGACGACGGCGAACGGGTCGGGATTGCGCCGCGCGAAGGGCAGTTCATCATCCCGCGGCAACGCCAGCCCTACCGCCGCGCACAGCGCCCGATCTCGCCGCACCTGGCAGGCCAGCGCCGTCTCCACCGCGCAAACCGCGCTGACCGGCGAGCCGATACACTCGCTGGAAGCTCCCGCCCGGTCGACCCAGCGGATATCCTCCTCCGACTGCCCGACCGCGGCCCGCGGCCAGACGGCCAGCAGGATAACGGCGATTATCCTCCCCATGCGCATGCAACACGATAGCACGGCGAGAAGATTCACCACAGAAGCACAGGGACACCGTGGTGAATCTTCACTTTGATTTCCCGTGGCGCGGTTTGGATGAAAATTGGCGCGGCGCGGCGATAACCGGCGGGCCGGCGGATGTAGGGTTTTTGGAGCAAATCGGGGGCCGGCACGATGCGGCCCCCTTACGGTATCCACATCCAAAGCATAAGGTTGCGCGTTATGACCGACACCATCGTCAGCTCCGACAAAAAAGAAATCATCATCGGCTTCGATCGTCCGTTCTGCGTCATTGGCGAGCGGATCAACCCCACCGGACGCAAGCTTCTGATGGAGGAGATGAAAAGGGGCGATTACAGCCGCGTCGAGGCGGACGCCGTCGCCCAGGTGGAGGCAGGCGCCAATATGCTGGACATCAATGCCGGCATCCCGCTGGCCGACGAACCGGCGATCCTGGCCGAGACGATCAAGCTGGTGCAAGGCCTGGTGGACGTGCCGCTGTCGATTGATTCCTCGATCGTCGAGGCGCTGGAAGCCGGCCTGTCGGTGTACAAGGGCAAGGCGCTGGTGAATTCGGTGACCGGCGAGGAGGAACGGCTTGAAGTGGTGCTGCCGCTGATCAAGAAATACGGCGCGGCCGTGGTCGCCATTTCCAACGACGAGACCGGCATTTCCGAGGATCCGGATGTGCGTTTCGAGGTCGCGAAAAAGATCGTCCAGCGCCCCGCCGATTTCGGCATTCCGGCCAGCGACATCGTGGTCGACCCGCTGGTCATGCCGGTGGGCGCGGTAAACAAGGCCGGGGCCTCGGTATTCCGGCTGATCCGCCGCCTGCATGACGAATTGAAGGTCAACACCACCTGC
>JADFVY010000253.1 GCA_015222795.1 Pseudomonadota bacterium
AGATGATGCTGCGGGCGACGCCGCTGGTCGAGCCCCTGTCGATCGACGAGGCCTTCCTCGATTTAAACGGAACCGAAAAGCTCCACGGCGGCAGTCCGGCCCGCACGCTGGCGAAGTTGATCCTGGAAATCGAGCGTGAGATCGGGGTCGGCGCCAGCATCGGGCTAAGCCATAACAAGTTTCTCGCCAAGATGGCCTCCGACCTGGACAAACCGCGCGGGCTGGCGGTGATCGGCAAAGCCGAAACCCTGGACTTCCTGGCGCCCAGACCCGTTGGCGCGATTTACGGCGTGGGCCGCGCGCTGGAAACAAAACTGAACCGCGACGGCATCAGGACGATCGGCGATCTGCGCCTGGTCGAGGAGACGGAATTATATCGCCGGTATGGCGCCATGGGGCAACGATTGTACAAACTGTCGCGCGGCCTGGATGAACGCAAGGTGGACCCGACCGAGCAGACAAAGAGCATTTCCGGCGAAACGACATTCATGACCGACATCGCCGACCTTGCCGCGCTGTCCCGGGAAATCTGGCCACTATGCGAAACGGTGGCGCGGCGGCTGAAGAAAAAACAGCTGGCGGGAAGAAGGGTGACGCTGAAGCTGAAGACAGCGGATTTCAAACTCCTGACCCGCAGCCGGACGCTGGCCGCCCCGGTCTGGATGGCCGAGGAAATTTACCGCGCCGTCTTGCCGCTGCTGCAGAAGGAGGCCGATGGACGCCCCTACCGGCTGATCGGGGCCGGCGTCGAGGAACTATGCGACATCGACACGGCGGGCCAGCCCGACTTGCTGGACCCAGGCGCGCAAAAACGCGCCAAGGTGGAAGAGGCGATCGATAAAGTCCGCGAGAAACTGGGCGAAAAGGCGATTACGAAGGGACGGGGGTTTTAGAGAGCTTTGGCGATGGTGCGACCTCGTCCTTCGAGACGCCCTTGTCAGGGCTCCTCAGGATGAGGCTTCAACACCTGTTTTCCGTTACAAAACAACATATATCCCCTCATCCTGAGGAGCGGCGAAGCCGCGTCTCGAAGGACGAGGTCGCGCCACCGCCGACGCTTGCTCCCCGATCAACAGCCGCTGGACGGCAATTCCTCGATCTTTTCCAGCACGCCATTCACCTTGAACTCGCCGAAATTCAGCACCAGGCTGGTAACCACGCCGTTGGGCTGGATATTCATCGTCATTTCGAAATCGGGAAATTCCTCGCCCTGCTGGCCGGCGCCCTCGGCGGCATAAAATGCCAGTTGCATCGGCCAGATGGCGGCCGGGCCGAGCGGCGCCTTGATGATTTCTCCGCCGATGCCTTCTTGCTGTTTAAGCACAACAGCCATTACCGGCGCCGACGTTTCGATCTTCGAGCCATCGAACAACAAATGGCGGTCGAATCGCGCCCCGCTCGCGGCCTTTTCCAGCAGGATCACGGTATGTTCGGTCGGAAAGACGGTGCCCCGGGAGAGCGCGATCCTGTCTTTCGAGGGCTGATCGAAAATCGCCATGCCGGCGCCACCCGGCGACTCCAGCTCGGCCCGCCCGCCGACCGTTTCGGTCTCTTGGCCGTTGGAAAGGCGGGTGATGTTGAAGCGGTATTCCAGCCCGTCCTTGGACTCCCAGGATACATATTTATCGACACTGTCGATGTCGCCGCCGTTGGCCAACTGAAAGCGCAGGGCAAAATTCTGCTCGACGATCCAGGCATCGCAGGCATCCTTGATCTCATAGCTTATCGCCCCCTCGACGCCGGCCATATTGCTCTCGTTCGAGGCCGAAGCCAGCGAAAGACGGTAGAACGCCCGGTGCGCCGCAAGCTCGACGGCCTGCGCCACGGAGGCGGCCGATACGGTCACCAGGATGGCGGCAATGGCGGCGGCGATTTTTTTCATCATAAACTCCAGGACTATCCAATTCAAAATTTCTTACCCCGGGGGGCTTGGCGGCGCGGGGTCATTTCTGGTTTATGTCGGGCCATACCATCCCATTCAATGTTGGCGACAATCTGTCCGACGCAAGGATTTATTTCAAATGGCCCAAAAACCCAAACTTTTCGTAACCCGCAAGCTTCCGCCCGATGTCGAGGCGCGCCTCCGGCACGACTACGACGCCCTGCATAACGATAACGACGCCGTATACGGTCCCGACGATCTGGTGCGACTGAGTATGGAGACCAAATGTGAGGGAATCCTTACCTGCGGCACGGAAAAATGGACCGCCGACGTTATTTCCCGACTGCCCGATCATGTGAAGGTCCTGGCCACTTTCTCCGTTGGCTACGACCATATCGACGTGGACGCAGCGGAAAAGAAGGGCCTGATCGTCACCAACACCCCCGATGTGCTGACCGCGGCGACCGCCGATATCAGCATGCTCTGCCTGCTCGGCGCCGGGCGTCAGGCCCAGAACTCCGAGAAAGTTTTGCGCGAAGGCGCCTGGGGTCGCTGGGAGCCAATGGGCATGCTGGGCGTCGACGTCACCGGCAAGAAACTGGGCATTTACGGCATGGGACGGATCGGCCAGGCGGTGGCCCAGCGCGCCCGCGGCTTCGAGATGGAGATCCATTACTGCAACCGCACCCGGCTGCCGGCCGACAAGGAACTGGGCGCGATCCATCATCCGACACCCGAGGATATGCTGCCCCATTGCCAGTTTTTGTCGATCAACAGTCCGGGCGGCGCGGATACCCTGCATTTCCTGAACGCCGAACGGATTGCGCTTTTGCCCGACGGCGCGGTGGTCGCCAACACGGCGCGGGGCACGGTGATCGACGACAACGCGCTGATCCCGGCCTTGCAGTCGGGCAAGGTGGGGGCCGCCGGGCTGGACGTGTTCGAGAACGAGCCAGGTTTCGACAAGCGTTACCTCGATCTCGACAATGTCTTCCTGCTGCCCCATGTCGGCAGCGCCACCATCGAAACCCGTAACGGCATGGGCTTCCGGGCGCTGGACAACCTGGACGCCTATTTTGCCGGCAAGGAGCCGGGCGACCGGGTTGTCTGAAATCCCGGCTTCACTGGGCCGGGTGGCGCTGGCGCTTGGCATCGGCGTGGCGGGCGGCTGGTTTTTCTCGATACTGACCATGCCGCTGCCCTGGATGCTGGGTTCGATGGCGTTCTGCACCATTGCGGCCGTGATGCGCGCGCCAATCGAGGCGCCCGTCCTGGTGCGGCCCTACATGATCGCCATCGTCGGCGTCATGCTGGGTTCCGGCTACAGCCCGGAAATGCTGGACCGGGCCGGCGAATGGCTGGTCAGCCTGGGGATGCTGGGCGCATATGTGGCCGCCGTCGGTGGCGTCGGCCTGGCCTATTTCCGTCTGTTTACCAAATACGACCCGGTCACCGCCTATTTCTGCGCCATGCCCGGCGGCTTTAACGAAATGGTGATGATGGGCACGGAAATGGGCGGCGACGAGCGCAAGATCGCCCTGACCCACGCCAGCCGGGTTCTGCTGGTGGTCTTTACCGTGCCCCTGTGGCTGCGCCTGACCGGGCAGCTGGATATCATGGACCGGATGGGCCTTGGCGTTGGGCTGGGCGGGGTGGCGCCCGCCGATTACCTGCTGCTGGCGGCCTGTGGCCTGGGCTGGCCGATCGCCGCGAAATTGCGCCTGCCCGCGGCCGCGCTGGTCGGACCGATGATCCTGAGCGGCGCCCTGCATCTGAGCGGCCTGACCGCAACCCAGCCACCCATGGTCATCGTCAACCTGGCGCAGCTGTTCATCGGCGTGACGGTGGGATGCCGTTTCACCGGCGCCACGACGCGCGAGGTAACCCACGCGCTTGGGATCGGGTCGGGCCTTGCCGCCATCATGCTGATCCTGACCGCGCTGTTCGCCTGGGTCATCGAGGCGATGACCGGCACGCCTTTCCCCGTGGCGGTGCTGGCCTTTTCGCCCGGGGGGCTGGCCGAAATGTCGCTGATCGGCCTGGCGCTGGGCGTCGATGTCGCCTTCATCGCCACCCACCATGTAATACGCATCTTCATGGTGATTCTGCTGGCCCCGACTGTCATCAGGCTGTGGCGGCGGTAGAAGACACAGAAATTGAATCAATTAGTTAAACGGTTTTTGTGGTAATCCCTCTTCAACGGGCCCAAATATCGTAAACATTACACGTGGTCCACAAACCGGACCATAAGGGAGACAGAATAATGAATATCGATGCCATGGGTTATGTTGTAATCGCCATACTGGTGCTTGTCGTGATCGTTATGTTCAAGGGGATCAAGACGGTTCCGCAGGGTATGGAATATACTATCGAGCGCCTTCGCAAATACACCAAAACGCTGCGTCCCGGCCTGAATTTTATCGTTCCGTTCATCGATGGCGTCGGCCACAAAATGAATATGCGGGAAACCGTGATGGACGTTCCCAACCAGGAAGTAATCAGCCGCGATAACGCGATGATCAAGGTCGATGGCATAGTTTTCTTCCAGGTGATCAACGCGGCGAAGGCCTCCTATGAGGTCAATGACCTACAACGGGCCATCCTAAATCTCGTTATGACAAATATCCGTACGGTCATGGGCTCAATGGATCTTGACGATCTGTTGTCCAAGCGCGACGACATCAACGCCCAGCTTCTGACGGTTGTCGATCAGGCTACCGAGCCCTGGGGCGTCAAGGTGACGCGCATCGAGATCAAGGACATCAGCCCGCCACTGGATCTTGTGGAAGCCATGGCGCGCCAGATGAAGGCCGAGCGCGAAAAACGCGCCCAGATCCTGGAGGCCGAGGGCAGCCGGCAGTCAGCGATCCTGAAGGCTGAAGGCGAAAAACAGGCTATCGTGCTGCAGGCCGAGGGCCGCAGGGAAGCCGCTTTCCGCGACGCCGAGGCGCGTGAGCGAGAGGCGGAAGCCGAAGCCAAGGCCACCGCCATGGTCTCGCAGGCCATCGCCAGCGGCAACGTCCAGGCG
>JADFVY010000254.1 GCA_015222795.1 Pseudomonadota bacterium
ATCAAAACCTCTCGACCTTTGGGCGTTAGCCGGGCATTCTTATGAATGTTCATTCGGTCCTCCTGAGTAGCCTTTGGTTTTTGTAAACTTCAGCTTTTCAGAGTTGGACTGAATGAACAACCTGTTGGGACATCACATCTAGGGCAATATCCGATCAAACGGAACCGGCCCGGTTCAGTTTGATCGGATAAAATTGCCCGCAATTTCAAGGATCGAGCATCTTTATCCGATCTATTGGAATCGCATAAGCGATTCCAATAGATCGGATGATGCTCTAGGTGTGATGTCCCAACAGGTTGTTCATGTCAGGTTCCTTTTCTGGACATCATCTTGCGCGCGAACGGCAGGAAGAAGGTCAGCAGGGTAGCGATAATCAGAATGACCGACGCCGGCCGGCCAAGCATGAAACTCCACATCTGATTGTCGGAGATCATCTGCGTCATGTGGTACGAGCGTTCGGCGGTGTCGCCCAGCACCAGGGCGATAACCAGGGTCAGGCGCGGATAGTCGAAGCGGATCATGATATATCCCAGGATCCCCATCACCAGGGTCAGGATCACGTCGGCCGGCTTGCCCTGCAGCACATAAACGCCGGTCAGCGAAACCGCGATGACGACCGGCACCAGGATATGGACATTGACGAAAGTGATCAGCACCAGCCAGCGCGCCAACAGCAATCCGATTACCGAGGCCGCGACCGCCGACAGGGTCAGCGCCACGATCAGACCATAAACCTCGCGCTCGTTCTCCAGCAGGATCGTCGGGCCGGGATCGATGCCGTGCAGCACCAGAATGCCCAGGAACAGGGCGGTCTCGGCGCTACCGGGAATGCCGAAGGCGACCGTCGGCACCAGAGACCCGCCATCCTTGGCGTTATTGGCCGATTCCGGCGCGATTACGCCGATGATATTGCCCTTGCCGAAGCTCTCTGGATTGCGCGACGCCTGCACCGTCGAAGTATAAGCAATGAACGAGGCGACGGTGCCGCCCAGCCCGGGAATGGCGCCGATGATGGTGCCGATGAGCGACCCTCGCAACAGCACCGGCCAGTGTTTGAACACGGCGGCCACGCCGCTCCACAGGTCGGTAATGCGGCGGTTAATGCCATCTTTGTTCTCGTCGGCCACCGATCCGCCCTTCAGGGCCAGTTCGATCATCTGGCTGATCGCGAACATGCCGGTCAGGGTGGGGACCAACGGGATGCCGTCCCACAGATAGTTGAAGCCCATGGTATAGCGTTCTTCGCCGGAAATCATGTCGGTGCCGACGAAGGACAGAAACAGGCCCAGCCCGCCGGCGATCAATCCGCGAAGCAGCTTGCCGCGCGCCGAAATCGCGATCGCTGTGAGACCCAGAACGGTGAGCAGAAGAAATTCCGCCGGGCCGAACAGGAGAACGATTTCCTTGGCCAGCGGTATGAAAAGCAACAGGGTGAACAGGCCGATCAGCCCGCCCAATGCCGACGCTGTCGCCGACGCTCCGATCGCCATCCCCGCCTTGCCTTGCCGGGCCAGCGGGTAACCGTCGAAGGTGGTCGCCGCGTTGGGCGCGGTGCCTGGTGTATTGATCAGGATGGCGGTGATCGATCCGCCAAACGAGGTCGCCCCCATGACGCCGCCGGCCAGATACATGGCGTCCAGCGGTTCCATCGAATAGGTCACCGGAATCAGCAGCGCCAGCGCCGTGGTGCCGCCGAGGCCGGGTATCACTCCGAAACACAGCCCCAGCGTGACGCCGACGAAGACGTATATGAGGCTTCCACTAGTGAATACTTCCACGGTGGCGCCGAAAAGAAGATCGAAACCCATCGGATACTGACTCTAAAAGGGGAACGCGGCGCACCCCTGTTCCAAGGGATGCGTCGCGTCACGTCACAACAAGCTACTTTGCGGCAACGATGTCCTTGTACTGTCCGTAGAAATTATCGATTTCTGAGACCATCTTGGCGGCCCCGGCGGAATCGATCGGGTCCAGAGCCACACCGGCCTTGGCTGCCCAATCCTTGACTTCCGCCGAATTGGCCGCTTCCAGCAGCGCGTCGGACAACCGCTTGCGGATGTCGTCCGGCAGGCCCGCGGGGGCGGCAACCAGGCGGCGCAGGTTGAAGCTGGCCAGCCGGTCGTAACCGAGTTCGCCGGTGGAATCGACGCCGTCGACCATCGGCTTGTCGGTAAAGGACACAATGAGACGCAGATCGCCGGTTTTGGTGAATTTCTTCAGCGAGCTGACGGGCTTTAGCGTGGCGTCCACCTCGCCGCGCATGACCGCGATCATCGCGCTCTTGGAGCCCTTGTAACCAGTCACGTTGACCAGCGGGCAGTTGATCAGTTCGAAAGAAATCTTCGTCACGATCGACGAGGTCGCGCCAGAGTCAGACATTTTCGCCGGGCGGCCCTGACCGCAGAGATCCTTGAAGTTCCTGATCGGCGAATCGCCCTTGACCGCGATGCCGTAGCGCGCCGTCGCCAGATTGGCCAGCCAGGTCACCTTGTCCAGATCGAAGCCGAGGTTCTTGCCGGCCAACGCCGAGACGGTAAAGCCGGGCATGTTGTAGATGCCGATGGTGTAACCGTCGGGCGCCGCGCGGGCCACGGTTGCCGCGCCCTTGGTGCCGCCCGCGCCTGGAATGTTCTCGGGCACTACCTGTGCGCCCAGTGCTTTTTCCAGCGACGGCACGAAGGCGCGCACGATGGTGTCGAAACCACCGCCCGGGCCATAGGGGATGATGAATTTGATGGGTTTGTCGTTTGGCCATTCGGCCGCCGCGGGGTTCGCCGCGAACGCTACCAGGACGGCTAGCAAGCCGCTTCCTATCCATTTGCACTTCATTGGTTGTTTCCTTTTCCCTTTTTGGTTTCAGCCCGGATTTTCCCGGACCGGTCCCCACCGATTCGTTGTATTTGCTCCCCGCATGGGCAGGGAGAGCGTAAACTGTACCATGAGTTATTGAAAGCCGGGAGCGACCATGACCGATAATATCCGGGACAGATTTCCAACCGACCGCGACCGGGCCGCGATTGTGGCCGCCGGTTACGGCGCGCGCGGGCGACGGCGGTGGACGGGTTCAGCCATGATTTCCGGATCGCCGTGCCCGCCGACGCGGTCTTCGACCGATCGCAAGCCTCGCACGCCATCGGGCTGTTCGACCCGAACGCCAAATATGCCGACGTCGTGGCCACGCCCGAGCTGACGGACTATCTCGGCGGCCTGCCGCACGGTTTGTTCGATCTGCCGGGCTGACATTTCGTTCCCGCCTACCAATCCGAAAAGCCGCGTTCGTCGAAGAGTGCGCCGCGATAGAGTTCGTAATTCAGCAGGACTTCGAATACGACGTAGACAAAGCCGAAAACGATGGCGCCGGCGGCGATGCATTCGATCCAGCGGCGTCCTCCCACTAATGCTATGTAACCCATCACGAAAACCGGCAGACTGGGCAATATGCCGATTGTCAGCATGCCGGCAACGCAGCCGGAGACCCACAGCGCCTGCATGAACTCGGTTTTCAGGGCCGGATCATGTTTCATCTCGCGATTCCGGAAATCGGCGCCCCAGAAGTCTCTCAGGAACTGCGAAAAAGGCAGGTCCAGGCGGCTGAGGATATCAATGACGCACAGCACCAGCATGGCCCAGCCGACAATCACCGGCACCAGGCGCGCGACTTCGCCATAGCTGTGCGACCATATGATCATTGCGCCCGAAAAACCGGCCAGCACGATCGCCGGCCAGACCGAGCGTATGGCCTCAGGCGTCCTGTCGTCGTCGCTCATTGATTCTTTTTCCAGCGCATTGCTTTCATTCTCCCGGGAACAGTAGCGATTTGATAACGACAGGCAAGGCGCCCGTCGCGCGCGGCACCTCGCCGATATCGAGGAAATCGAACTCGCTCAGCTCGATCCCGTCAATTGAAATCACCGGATTGGTGAGATTTTCCTCCTGACGGCAATGCATGCCGATCAGTCCGCCGATATCGCCGTCCACCACCAGGATCAGCGGGTGACCGTTATCCAGCAAGGGGCCCAGCCCGGCGATTACGCCACGGCTCAACCCCCGCAGCCGCAGCCAGTCCCCCAGTTCCGCGCCGCCGGCGGCCTTCATAATATGTTCGGCCATGCGCCCGGCGATATCTATATTCATCACAGATCCACCGCCGGTTGCCGACAGGGCCATCGCGCCCGAACCGTGCACCGCCATCGGCGTTTCCAGCCCGTCGCCGGCGCTGACCGACACGAACTTGCCGGCCTGGGCCGAAAACAGCTCGCCGATGGTCCGCGCGTTGGCCCGCCGCACCGCCACCCCGATCAGGATCAGGGCGCCGGTATCGATATCGCCGGGGGCGCGGGGATACGGGTTAATTCAAAGCAGTAGCCGGCGCGCTTTCTATCCGAAGTTCGACAGATAGGCCTCGCAGAGTGGTACGGTGTCGCCGGTGAAGGATACGCCCATTTCCTGGGCCAGCTCAGTTTCGGAATGCGAGCCGATCCAGGCCACCAGCAAGAGGCGGCGCAACATGACGAAGGTCTGGATTTCCGCCTCGTCCTCGGCTGGCAGGTCGCGAACCTTGCGGTAACCCCGGACCCAGGCAGCTAGCAGGGCGGGCACTTCCGGTTTGTCCTCGAAAAAGGACACCGTCGTCGCACAGTCGTAGAGCAGCCAGCTGAAGCCGCTATCGTCGAAATCGATGACCTTGGTGACGTCGCCGTCGATCAACAGGTTTGCCAGCCGCATGTCGCAATGGATCAGCCCGAACCGGTCCGGTCCCTTGCCGAAGCGCTCCAGCCGGCGGCCGATCAGATCGACCGTATTCCCGAACAGCGCCTCGATTTCCGGCGTCAGGCCCATGCCGTCGCGCCATTTTCCCCAATGGGGCGTAGATCCGAGACTGGTTTCGAAATTCCAGGTAAGCCGTTCGAAATAGTCAGGTTTTTTCCATCCACTCACATGGTCATGCATGCGGGCCGCGGTCTCGCCCAGTATCTCGAACCATTCCCGCAGGTCATGGGCGTCCTCCGAGGGCTCGTCGCCGGTTTCCCAGTCGGACAAGACCACATGGCGCGGGCGCGGCAGCAATTCGTGCGAGACCGACTGGATCAACTCGCCGTCCTTGCCGGGCACGGCGACGGGCGTGATGACCGCCCCATCCTCGCGCAGCGCCGTCAGCCAGGCCAGCTCCGAGGCGATTGCGTTCCTGGAGTGGTAACCCTCGCGATGCACCCGCAGGGCCCATCGGCGCCCGCCCGGTTCGTCAACGCGATAGGTCGCGTTTTCCGACAGGTTGATCATCTCCACGGTGCAGCCCGCCGGCAGGTCGTAATGGTCAAGCGCCGCCTGGGCGAGCGCCAGCAGGCGGTTTAGCTGTTCGTCGTGGGGCAGCGCGTCGAAATCCATCATCACTCCTTCAGACTATGACGCCCGTGCCGTCGTCACTTGACAGCAAGCCCGGTACTTTTGACAGCCGGCGAGACCTGCGCCCCTGTTAAATTTGGGCCCTGTCATGTCAAACGGTCGGGGCCGGATTGCGCTACCATGACGACATTGAAATGAGGTGCCGTAGTGAGCGAAGAAAAGCTCGACTTTCTTGCAAGATCCAAAGAGTTCTGGAACCCGGGCAAAACCCAGGCTTGGCAGGATATGGGAGTCGATCTCGTCATCGACCGCCGCGAGGGTTATTACCTGTACGACATGGACGGTCAGCGGTTGATCGACGTGCATCTCAATGGCGGAACCTACAATATCGGCCATCGCCATCCTGAACTGGTCGAGGTGCTGAACCAGGCGACCCGCAAATTCGATATGGGCAACCACCATTTCCCCTCAATGGCGCGCACCGCGCTGGCCGAGGCCCTGGCCGCCTGCACGCCGGGCGATCTGCAATACACCATGTACGGCTCGGGCGGCGGCGAGGCCATTGATATCGCCATCAAGACCGCCCGCAACGCCATGAAGAAACGCAAGATCGTTTCGATCGAGAAGGCCTATCACGGCCATACGGGCCTGGCGGTGAAGACCGGCGACGAGCGATTTTCCAAACTTTTCCTGTCGGAGGACACAGCCGGCGAATTCGTTCAGGTGCCTTTCAACGATCTGAACGCCATGGAAGACGCCTTGCGGGGTCGCGACGTTGCCGCCGTCATCATGGAGACGATCCCCGCGACCTATGGCTTCCCGATGCCCAGGGAAGGTTACCTGCCCGGCGTCAAGAAGCTCTGCGAGCGTTACGACGCGCTCTACATCGCCGACGAGGTGCAGACCGGCCTGATGCGCTGTGGCGATCTGTGGGCGATCACCCGCTATGGCGTCGAGCCGGACCTGCTGGTCACCGGCAAGGGAATATCCGGCGGCATGTACCCGATTGCCTGCGTGGTGGTGTCGAAGGACCATGCCGGCTGGCTGAAGGAAGACGGTTTCGGTCATATGTCCACCATGGGCGGGGCGGAACTGGGCTGTATCGTCGCGATGAAGGTGCTGGAAATCGTGCAGCGGCCGGAGGTCGTCTCGATGGTGCGCTATATCTCCAACTTCATCCGCGCCGGGCTTGACGACATCATGGCGATTTATCCGGATTTCTTCACCGGAATTCGCCAGCATGGCGTTGTCATGGGGCTGGAATTCAATCACCCCGAGGGTGCCAAGCCGGTGATGAAGCATCTCTATCGCAACGGCGTCTGGGCGATCTTCTCGACCCTCGACCCCCGGGTGCTGCAGTTCAAACCCGGCGTGCTGATGACCCAATCCATGTGCGAGGATTTGATTCTCCGTGTCGAAGTGGCAATCGGCGA
>JADFVY010000255.1 GCA_015222795.1 Pseudomonadota bacterium
GCACCTGCATGGGCGCCTGTCCGGTGCGCACCATCAGCTTCGACAATTACAACGTCTCGATGATCAGCGAGATGGTCGGCGCGGTCGAGATCCCCGACGAGTTTTCGGAAAAATACCGCATCCTGATCCTGGCCTGCGAGAACGACGCCGCCCCGGCGCTGGACATGGCCGGCATCAACCGCCACAGCCTGAACGCCGAGGTACGGCTCATTCCGGTGCGTTGCCTGGGCTCGGTCAACATGTTGTGGATCTCCGACGCGTTCCAGCGCGGGTATGACGGCGCGATGCTGATGGGTTGCCGTTCGGGCGATGACTACCAATGTCACTTCGTGAAGGGCAGCGGCATCGCCGAGGAGCGCATGGCTAATATCAGCCAGACATTGCAGAGCCTGATGCTGGAAGAGGGCCGTGTGAAGTCGGTCGAGGTTTCGATCGCTGACTCGGCCAAGGTAGGCAAGATGATCGACGAATTCGTCGGGGAAATCCGCGGATACGGCATGAACCCCTTCAAGGGCTTTTAGAATGCTAACCAGTCGAATTCGCACTAATTCGCTCTTGAGGTGCCGGCGCGACCTCGTCCTTCGAGACGCCCCTTCGGGGCTCCTCAGGATGAGGCTTCGAGACGCGGTTTTGTCGCTCATCGGAGAGAGGCGTCACCATATGTGCCCTCATCCTGAGGAGGCGCGCAGCGCCGTCTCGAAGGACGAGGTCGCTCGGTCTTCGTTACGTATGGATGCCGGTATAAAGCGGGAGAGAAACAGATGACCTTGGCACCGCCGGAACAGGCGACCCGGAAATACGATCTCGGCTTCGCCCGCTGGGTCCGCGACAATGTGCAGGGCGGCGACAAGATGTCCATGTGCATGCAGTGCGGCATGTGCTCGGGCTCCTGCCCGATCGGCACCGAGATGGACCAGGGCCCGCGCAAGCTGTTCATGATGATCCGCGCCGGCATGAAGGACGAGGTTTTCAACTCGTCGACCATCTGGAACTGCACCTCTTGCTATAACTGTGTGGTGCGTTGTCCGCGCGGCGTGCCCGTCACCTACATCATCCAG
Organism: Pseudomonadota bacterium; assembly: GCA_015222795.1. Lineage (GTDB taxonomy): Bacteria > Pseudomonadota > Alphaproteobacteria > UBA8366 > JADFVY01 > JADFVY01. Next base: position 1,059 of record JADFVY010000255.1, read on the forward strand.
GATCTGGCCGCCAAGGCGGTCGAGTTGGGCTATGTGAAGGACGTGGAAAACGCCCGCTTCGCCAAGGCTTTCTGGTGGTCGGCGGCGAAATTCGGCCGCACCGACGAGCGCCTGGTGACGACGAAATATTATCTCTCCGGCGGTCTGGTGGACTTCTTCAAGAAGAGCATGGGCAACCTGAAGATCGCGCTGGGCATGGTGAAGACCAAACGCATGCATATCGGCATGCCACACAAGATCAAGGATACCAAGGGCCTGCAGGCGATCCTCGCCAAGGCCGCCGAAATAGACGCACGCAAAAGCAAGGGCGGCGTATGATGAGCGACAGCAAGAAATTCACCTATTATCCCGGCTGCAGCTCCCAGGGCAGCGGCGCGCATCTGGACCGTTCCCTTCGCGCCATCGCGCCGAAGCTTGGCATCGAGCTGGAAGATCTTGACGACTGGAACTGCTGTGGCGCGTCGGTCGGCCATATCGAGGGCGGGCAGCTCGCCAACACGGCGCTGTCGGGCCGCAATCTGGCTCATGCGCAAGCGCAGGGCCCGCAGGATATCCTGACCGGCTGCGCGGCCTGCTACCTGAACACATACGGCGTGGCCGAGAAGATCAAATCGGACGTCAAACTGCGCGAAAATGTGAACGAGGCGCTGGACGCCGCCGGTCTGAAATATGACGAGGACCGCAACGTGCGCCATGCCTGCGAGGTGATCGTCAACGAGGTCGGGCTGGACAAGGTGAAAGAGGCCGTGACCAACCCGCTGACCGGCCTGAAAGTCGCCGGCTATGTGGGTTGCCAGACCGTGCGCCCCTTCGCCGCGACCGAGGGCGGCGGCGAGTACGACACCTTCGAGAACCCGGAATTCCTGGACGATTTCATCGAGGCCTGCGGCGCCGAGGCGGTGGAATACGACCCGAAAACCGCCTGCTGCGGCGGATCGGTCTCGGTCATGAAGCCGGAAAAAACCCTGCACCTGATCAAGAAGATCCTGGACGCCGCGGTAGAAGCCGAAGCCGACGTAATCGCCACGCCCTGCCCCTTGTGCCAGACCAACGTGGAAATGTACCAGGCCGCCATCAACAAGGAATACGGCACGGATTTCAACATCCCCGTGGTGTTCTACAGCCAGATCATGGCGGTGGCCTTCGGCATGGACGCCAAGAAAGACGCCGCCCTGGACCAGAACATCATCAAGGCGACCAAGCTGGAGGCGGCGGCGAAGTAGGGGTCTGTTTCTCGGGTCTCGCTCGATCTGATAGATAGCTTGGGCAGAGCGTCCTTTGTTAGCTTTCACGGGCATGTTATTCTCTGCACATGATCTCCGGTAAAAACGGTTCTGTCGACGCCATCTTTGGTAACCTTGAAATAGACAGATTCGTCCGAAATATTTTCGTCGGCCCCAAGTATGTCATGCTAGCCTTCGCAATGGGTGGGGCAGGAAACTGGGCGGACCACGCCTCAATGGCGAAACTCAACTTCTGGGTCGGTTACATCGTCGAACCTTGGAGTCCAGACGGTTACCTGCAAGAGCCAATCTTTAACCTGGCGTTTGGATTCGCGGGCGCTCTCGCAGGCGTGCTGGCAGCGACAATCTTGTGCATGACCTGGAAGCATGTGTTGTTCGTACTGCTCATGTTTTTGGCGGGTTTTGCCTTCTATGAGTTTTCTTTGTTCGGAGGCCTGGGCGCAATGCTTGCACCGGGTTTCTGGATTTTTGGGCAGTTCGCCATGGTTGTTGGCGCGGCCTGTGCGTTCCTTCCCGCACTCGGGGTCCGCCTTGCCATCGGCTATGCGTGGCGGCGCTGGCGTGACAAGCAGAGCAAGATCCCGCCCGGAACGGGAAGGGCTGCGTAAGTTTCTGTTTGCGCCTGAAAATTGACCTGAGAGTTCATCCCCATGCCTACCCCAACTAACCGCCAGATCACCCTCAAATGCCGCCCCGCCGGCCGGGTCACGGCCGATCTCTTCGAACTCGCCGAATCCCCGCGTCTCGCTCCAGGC
>JADFVY010000256.1 GCA_015222795.1 Pseudomonadota bacterium
GCAATATAGACCCGATGCCGGTCGCCGTTACCGACTTCTACAGCGCTGATTCGCGGGCCGCGGTCATCGGGCGGGAACTTTCAGAGGTCATTGCGGCCGATCTTGAGCGGTCCGGCCTGTTTGCGCCGATCGATCAGCGCGCCTTTATCCAGTCGAACGAATCACTGCTGGTGCGACCGCGTTTTTCCGACTGGCGGGTGATCAACAGCCAGGCGCTGGTCAGCGGCAGCGTAAGCTATGAACAGGACGGGCGGCTGAAGTTCGAATTCCGATTGTGGGACGTGTTCGCCGAAACCCAGATGACCGGATTCGCCTACCGCACGCCGCGCAACAACTGGCGCCGGGTGGCCCATATCATCGCCGACGCAATCTACAAGCGGATCACCGGCGAAGAGGGCTATTTCGACAGCCGCATCGTCTATGTCGCGGAAACCGGCCCGCATACCATGCGCATCAAGCGGCTGGCGATCATGGACCAGGACGGGGCCAACCATAAATACCTGACCGACGGCAGCGCGCTGGTGCTGACCCCGCGCTTCTCGCCGACGCGCCAGGAAATTACCTATCTGTCCTATTTCAACGACACGCCCAGGGTCTATTTGTTCGACATCAATACCGGCCGGCAGGAAATGCTTGGCGCCTTCAAGGGCATGACTTTCGCGCCGCGCTTCTCGCCCGACGGGAACTCGGTGATCATGTCATACGCAAAGGACGGCATTTCCAATATCTGGAGCATGGATCTGCGCACCCGCCGGGCGCGCCAGATCACCAATCATCCGGCGATCGATACCTCGCCGTCCTTTGCGCCCGACGGCCGGCAGATCACCTTCAACTCCGACCGCGGAGGCACCCAGCAGCTTTATGTCATGGATGCCGACGGCGGCAATGTACGCCGCATCAGTTTCGGCCAGGGCCGTTACGCGACACCGGTATGGTCGCCGCGCGGCGACCTGATCGCCTTCACCAAGTTCTATGGCGGCCGATTCTTTACCGGGGTCATGCGCCCCGACGGCACGGGCGAGCGCCTGTTGACCGAAAGCTTCCTCGACGAAGCGCCGACCTGGTCGCCAAACGGCCGCGTTTTGATCTTCTTTCGCCAGACCCGGACCACCTCCAGCGGCGCCGGCGGCGTGACCAGAGTCTACTCCGTCGACTTGACGGGCTATAATCTCAGGCAAGTCAAAACACCGACCGATGCGTCCGATCCGGCCTGGTCACCCCTAAATCGTTAACGGTCCTTTAATGAACTTTAACAGAGCCTTAAAAAAACCCCGAGTTTGCCCAAAAAAATGCAGGATTCGCTAAGGTAAATGGTTGTATTCGGCGAATTAGCATGGTTATATGTCGCACCGTATCGTTTGGGTACGATCCTGATTATTTCCTTTTGACCTCTAAGGGGGGTTATAGATGCGCATGAAACTTCTTGGCCTGATGGCCGCTCTGTTGCTCGTCGCCAGCTGTGGGACCGACACCACCGAAGGTGAAACTGCCCAAGCCGGTGGCGAAGAAGTCGCTCCGCCGCCGCCGCCGCCGGCTCCGTCGGTGGCACCAGCGCCGATGGATCCGCAGGAATATCTGGTGGTCAATGTTGGCGACCGTATCTTCTTCGATTTCGACAAGTCGGACCTGCGTCCCGACGCGATCGACCAGCTGAATCGCCAGGCCGATTTCCTCAAGATGAATGGCGCCATCTCCGTCGTGATCGAGGGCCATTGCGACGAGCGTGGCACTCGCGAGTACAACCTCGCGCTGGGTGATCGCCGCGCCAGCTCCGCGGAACAGTATCTGCAGAGCATGGGCGTCGACGGCGGTCGCGTGGAAACCATCAGCTACGGCAAGGAACGCCCGGCCGTCCTCGGTTCGAACGAGGATGCATGGGGCCAGAATCGCCGTGCGGTTATGGTTGTCAAGTCCGGCTCAATGTCCTGATTTGACTGCTGCGTATTAACGAGCGGCTCCGGCTTCTGGCCGGGGCCGCTTGTTGCGTTTGGGGCAGGGCTACGCCATATTCTTGCCAAATAGCGGACCTAAATTCACTCTGATGCGAAAACGAATCGGACATTTCGGGATGAAAACGGGACGCCGCATGTTGCGACTGGCCGGCGCCGCCATGTTGGGCCTATCGATCCTGCTGACCGCGCAAC
>JADFVY010000257.1 GCA_015222795.1 Pseudomonadota bacterium
GCTGCTGGACGCGCAGGTCGCCTGGCTGGTCAACGAGGCGCAGAATTTCCTGATTTCCGGCGAGAGGCCGCCGCGCCGCGGCAATGGCCATCCCAACATCGTGCCCTATCAGGTGTTCGAGACCGCCGACGGCCATCTGGTGCTGGCCTGCGGCAACGACCGGCAGTTCCGCGAATTATGCGACATGGCGGGGGCGGGGCATCTGGCCGAGGACCCGCGTTTCGCCACGAACGATGCGCGCAGCCGCAATCGCGAGGAACTGATCCCGCTGGTCGCCGATTTCATGGGGGACAAGACCATGCAGGAATGGATGGAGGGCCTGCGCGCTCGCCAGGTGCCCTGCGCGCCGGTCAATACGGTCGACCAGGTCTTCGAGGATGCCCAGGTGAAGGCGCGTGGCATGAAGATCGAGATGCCGCACCCGCTGGCCGGCGCCGGCGCGATCCCGCTGGTCGCCAGCCCCATCAAGATGAGCGCCACCCCGCCCGAATACCGCCACGCCCCGCCGACGCTGGGCCAGCACACCGCGGAAGTGCTGGGCGAACTGCTGGAGATGGGTGAGGGGGAGATCGCGGCGCTGCGCGAGGACGGGGTCGTGTAGGCCCCCGTTATCGGTTCCTTTACCGGCCCCGCGCTATCCTCGCGCGCTGCATCGCCTGTCGTCGAAGAGGGAAGAGCCATGTCCGGAAAACCGACCCTGAAACCGCTCCTGGTGCTGGCCGCGCTGCTGCTGGCTGCTTGCGGGCCGAAGGTGGAGATTTCCGACGCGGGCATGGTGGCGGGCACCGGGCCGAGGGCCGAAATGGTCCGCCTGATCAACCTGCAGCGAAGCAAGGCCGGCCTTGCCCCCTTCGAGATCGATGCGAAACTGGCGAAGGCCGCGAACACCCACGCCGCGGCCATGGCGAAAAACACCTGCGTCGATTTCGACTGCGGCGGCCAGAAGACCGAAACACGGCTTAGCGTCGCCGGCTACCGCGCCCAGGCATCGCGGTTCTATGTCAGCGCCGGCCGGCCCGCGCCCGAAGACATGATCCGCGAGATGATGTCGGAGGACTGGGGCCGTGACATGATCCTGAATCCCGGCTTCCGGCACGTCGCCGCCGGCTACGGCGCCAACGATTCCACCTACCGCCATTACTGGGCCATCGGCTTCGCCGCGCCCGCCATCAAGGACCTCGACGCGCTGGCGGCCGAGGTGGTGCGGCTGGTGAATGTCGAGCGCAAGAAACATGGCGCGCCGCCGTTGGCGATGAGCCGCGAGCTCAACAAATCCGCCCGGTTCCACGCGAACTTCATGGCCGAGAACGACTGCTTCAACCATCTTTGCCCGAACGAGCCCAATCTCGGCAAGCGCGCCCGCGACGCGGGCTATGAGTGGCGCGCGGTCGCCGAGAACATCGCCGCCGGCCAGGAGGACGCGGCCAGGGTCGTGGCCGGCTGGATGACCAGCCCGGGTCACCGCAAGAACATCCTGAGCCCGAAATACAAGGAGATCGGCATCGGCTACGTCCTGCTGGACCACGACGGCGGCAAGGTCGATTTGCGGCATTACTGGGTCCAGAATTTCGGCGTGCGGTAGGGAGACTGGCCCCTGTCGCCGCGTGTGCTATCTTCCTTCGCCAACGCGTAACGTGAGGGACAAGGCGCCGATGATCGATCTCTACACATGGCCGACGCCGAACGGCCACAAGATCCATATCATGCTGGAGGAAACCGGCCTGGACTACCGGGTGATCCCGGTGGATATCAACAAGGGCGAGCAGTTCGAGCCAGCCTTCCTGGAAATCAGCCCGAACAACAAGATGCCGGCGATGGTGGACAGGCAAGGCCCAGGCGGCGAGCCCTTCGCGCTGTTCGAATCCGGTGCGATCCTGATCTATCTGGCGGAAAAGACCGGGCAATTCCTTCCCACCGAGCCGCGCGCCCGTTATACGGTGCTGCAATGGTTGATGTTCCAGATGGGCGGCATCGGCCCGATGCTGGGCCAGGCGCATCATTTCCGCATCTATGCGAAGGAGAAAATCCCTTACGCCATAGAGCGCTACACCAACGAGGCCGCGCGCCTCTACCATGTCCTCGACCGCCGCCTGGGGACAAGCGAATGGATCGGCGGCCCGGACTATACAATCGCCGATATGGCGGTCTGGCCCTGGCTCCGCCGCCCCGAGCGCCAGGGCCAGAAACTGGAGGATTATCCAGACCTTGCGCGCTGGTGGCACGCAATGGCCGAGCGCCCGGCGGTGCAGCGCGCGCTGACGGTGCTGTCGGAACATGCCAGCGCCGTCGCCCCGACCGGGGAGGCCTGGGACAACCTGTTCGGTGCCGGCCAGTTCGGGCGCGGCTAGGGCATTTTCCACCTGCGTGGCCCGGCAACGGCCCGCTCCTCCACCTCCCGAAATTACCCAGCCTTAACCAATCCTTAGCCGATAAGCCTTAGGCTCGGTCATCAAGCGCAACGCCAGGCGGAGAGACAGTGGCAAGCAAGCATGCAGTGGTGGGCGGCGTCATAACCGGCGCCTCGGCCGAGATGATCGACTATATGCGCCAGGACTTCCTCGACGCGACGGGGGGGAGGGTGGCCGAGTTCGACCGTGCCCTCGCCGAGGACGGCGACCTCGAGGCCCTGCGCTATTTCGCCTTCGAGACCAAAGGCCAGGCC
>JADFVY010000258.1 GCA_015222795.1 Pseudomonadota bacterium
GAATCCGCAGTCCATTGGCCGATACCCTTCAGCCCCAGCGCCTGGCGCGTACATTCCCGCCAGGCGGCGATCGGGAACAGGCCGGGGTCGATCTGCCCATAGACGAAGGGATAGGGATAGGACTGCCAGTTGCCCGGTTTTTCGATATTGGGCTGGGCCCCCGGCCGCACCCGGAACAGGGACTCCCAGTCCGGCTCGTCGGCCGGTGCTCCGGACGCCTCGACCGGCTGTTGTGGCGGGTTCTCCAGAATATCCGGATTGACGTAATAGCCGCTGCGCAGCCGCGCGATGATAAAACCGTCATCCACCAGCCCCTGATAGGCCAGCACCACCGTATTGCGCGACACCCCCAGGCGGCGCGCCAGTTCGCGGCAGGACGGCAACGGCCGGTCGGCCGGCAATTGCTCGTTCAGGATCACCGAAACCAGCATCTCGCGGATGCCGGCCTGGATACTGACCCCAGGCTGGCGCCGCAGGTGGAAAAGCGACTCCCGCATATATCTGTCCCGCTCAAACTGGCCCGATTGGCCCAATGACAGGGAGATTACGCCGGGCAGGCGCGAGGGGCAAGGGCGGGGCGGATAGGCTGAGCGACCTCATACTTCGAGACGCCCCTCCGGGGCTCCTCAGCATGAGGCTCTAACGTTTGCTTCCTCATCCTGAGGAGGTTGCGTAGCAACCGTCTCGAAGGACGAGGTCGCGCGGTCCCCGCCCCCCTACATCGTCCCCGGGAACGCCCCGCCGTCGGGCAGCAGGTTCTGGCCGGTGATGAAGCCGGAATGGGCCGAACAGAGGAAGGCGCAGGCGTGGCCGAATTCATCCGGCGTGCCGAAACGGCCGGCGGGGATGCCGGCGGCGCGCTGTTTGGTGAGTTCACCCACGTCCGCCCCGGTCTTGTTGGCGGAGGCCTGCATGTTGGCGTGCAGCCGGTCGGTATCGAAGGCGCCGGGCAGCAGATTGTTGATCGTCACGTTATGGCGCACGGTCTTTCGCGACAGGCCGGCGATAAAGCCGGTCAGGCCGGCGCGCGCGCCGTTGGACAGGCCCAGGATATCGATCGGTGCCTTCACCGCGCCCGACGTGATATTGACGACGCGGCCGAACTTGCGCTCGATCATGCCGTCCACCGTCGCCTTGATCAGGAAGATCGGGGTCAGCATGTTGGCGTCCAGCGCCTTGATCCAGTCGTCGCGGTCCCAGTCGCGGAAATCGCCCGGCGGCGGGCCACCCGCATTATTCACCAGAATATCCGGGTTCGGACAGGCCGCCAGCACCTTGGCGCGGCCTTCCCCGGTGGTCACGTCGCAGGCCACGGGAGTTACCGTCACGCCGGTCGCCTTGCGGATTTCCTCGGCGGTCGCCTCCAGCATGTCGGCCGAGCGCGAATTGATGACCAGGTCGACGCCCTCTTGCGCCAGCGCCATCGCGCAGCCCTTGCCCAGCCCCTTCGACGATGCGCAAACAATCGCCTTCTTGCCCTTTAATCCCAAATCCATCAGTCTTCACTCCGTTCTCTATCAAAATCCAGCCGGCGCAGCACCTCGCGCGCCAGCGGTACGGTAATCCCTCTTTTTTCGGCGAGCGCCGCCGAATCCAGCGCGGCGACGACCAGCCTCGCGGCCGCGAAACTGCGTTCCATCCGGCCCAGCAGATAGGTCACCACCGCCGGGTCTACCCTGATCTGCCGGTCCAGGAAATGCTTAATCAGCACACCGGCGATCAATTCGTCGTCCGGCACGCCGACGGCGACGCTCATCGCCGTGGCCAGACGCGAGGACAGATCCGGCAAGGCAATGCCCCAGCGAACCATCGGCGCGCGGGCTGTAAGCAGCAGATGGCCGCCGCGTTCCGCCATCAGATTATAGAGATGCAGCAAGGCCTCTTCCTCGAACCCCCGGTCGGCGTCTTCCATAAAGCAGGTCATCGCACCGCCCAGCAGAAGCGGCAGATTGTCCGTGGTCAAAACCTTGCGATCGATTGCAATCGCGCCGCCTTGCGACTGCCAGACATTGGTCAGATGGGATTTGCCGCAACCCTCGTCGCCATGAATAATCAGGGCCGGCGCGGGCCAGCCGGGCCAGCGGTCAAGCCAGGACACGGCGTCGCGGTTGCAAGGCGCCACCAGGAAATCGGCGGCCCCCATGGCGGCGCGATGCGGCAGGTCCAGCGGAATCTGGGCCGGTGGGTTCAAGCGTCCGCTTCCCCGCTGTCGCCATCCCCAATATCGGGCGGCGGCGCGCCCGCCAGGTAGAGCGGGCTTTCCAGATAGCGCCCCATGCCGAAGCGCACCAGCACGCCGATCACCGCCGCCGCCGGCACCGCCAGCAAAACGCCGACGAAACCGAACAGGGTGCCGCCGGCCAGCAAGCCGAAGATCACCCAGACCGCATGAAGGCCAACCCGCTCGCCCACCAGCTTGGGCGTCAGGAAATTGCCCTCTAAAATCTGGCCGATCACGAAAACCGCAGCGACCAGCCCCACCCACATCCAGCTGTCGAACTGTGCAATCGCCAAACCCATGCCAACGACGAAACCGACCAGCATGCCAAAAAACGGCACGAATGAAACCAGCCCGGTGCCGAACCCGATAATAAAGCCGAAATCCAGGCCCACGAGGCTGAGGCCAATGCCGTAAAAGCAACCAAGGATCACACAGACCGTCACCTGCCCGCGCACGAAACCGGCAAGGGTCCGGTCGATCTCGCTGAACTGTTGACGGATGGTCGCCACATGCCCGCGCGGCAGCCAGCTATCCACCTTGGCCACCAGATGATCCCAGTCGCGCAGCAGATAGAAGGAAACGATCGGCGTAATCAGCAGCAACGATAGCAGATTGGCCAGCGCCTCGATCTGGGTCACCATCCCGCCGGCCAGACGCGCCAGCCATTTCACCGCATCGCCGGTGCTGGCCTTCAAGGCCCCCAGCAACTCCGCCACACCGTCCTCGCCGATATAGGGTCCCAGCCGCTCCAACAGAGGCGCGATCTTGTCGGGAACGACGCGGGCGTAATCTGGAATTTTTTCAATCAGCTCCAGCGCCTGGCCAAAGGCCATCGGGGCCAGCAAAACCAGCAACAGCATCGCCAGCATGAAGAACCCGGCGGTGATGAATGAGGTCGCGACCATGCGCGAGCTGCCCTTTTCCTCCAGCCAGTCGCAGGCGGGGTCCAGGAAATAGGCCACCGCCATGCCGGCAACGAAGGGCAGCATCACCCCGCGCAACAGATAGAGCAGCAGCAAAGAGACCATCAGGCCGATCGCCCAGGCCCAGGCGCGTTGCTGGTTTGTCATTTTTCTCCTCCCGGCGGCGCGCCGGTCGGCGACTCCGCTCGCGCCCGCCATAGATACAGGATGGCGGAAATGCACGTCGTTACCGCCACCGCATAAACCAGAATATAATGGCCCACCCCGATGTCGGGGAAACCGATCCCCTCCCTGGCCAGCACCAGCCCCGCCAGCACGATCTGCAGCGCGGTGTTCAGCTTGCTGATCATCAGGGGCTTCATGGCGGTCTGGCGATCCTTGCGCACCACAAACGAGGATACACCCATCAGCGCCGCGTCGCGCGCCACGATCAGCACCACCAGCCAGACGGGGATGAAACCGCCGCGCCCAAGCAGCAGGAATATCGCGATCAACAGCAGCTTGTCGGCCAACGGGTCGAGATAGCTGCCCAGCACCGAGCGCGCATCCAGCTTCTTGGCGAGATAACCGTCGATCGCGTCGGAAACGCCGGCGCAAACGAACAGCCAGAAGGCGATAGTCATCCTGTCGATCAGAAACAGCCAGACAATAACCGGCACGGCGATCAACCGCGCGATGGTAATGATATTGGGCAACGCCTTCCGTGAAAAAGTCACGGGATCATCCTCCGCAGCCTGATCTTAATCAGTTACCGGTCCGCCGCAGCAACCACAACGGATGGTCCGGCGAAAACACCAGTTCCAGCCCGCGCTGCGCCAACGCCGTGCGCAGCTGGTCGGTGGAGCCCACATAAACGATATCCAGTTCGATCTCTTCCTGGGACATGCGCGCCATCGACGACGACTGTATGCGCGACATGCCGTCCAACCGCTCGCGCACGTCGCGCCATCCGCTCAACCCCTCAATGGGCACCAGCACCGAAACCCGCTCCACCAGACTGAAATCGAGGATATTTTCCTCTTTCCATTCGCGTTCCAACCCGTCGAGAATTTCCCCGACGACCTGGCCCAGGAAAGCTGTCAGATCGCCGCTGCCCTTGTAGCGCCGTTCCATGGTCGTGCCGTCATGGCTGCCGCCGACGAACTCAAGGCTTACCTTGACCGCCCGACTGGCCCGGTTGCCGCTGATCGACGCGATGGCGATCATGGCGCCGGTCGCCTGGTATTTTTCACCGATCGCCAGCATGGCGTCGGGATCGCCTGATATCGCCTGATTCACGTTCACCGTGGCGACGTCCGACAAATCGCCGGCCGGCATCACCACCGAGAACAGCCCCGGGTAAGGCGTATGGCCGGCCCAGGCCAGCCGCCAGGGATTGGGATCGTCCCACAAGCGCCGCGCCGAGCCCGTATCGATTACGGGCAGGACGACAACCGGCCGGCTGCGCGTCATCGCAAAAGGAATCTGCGCTTCCTTCAGTACGCCGGACACCCTCTCGGGCCATAATCGTATCGATATGGTCGCCAGATAGCGGCCCCCGCCCAGCCTCTCGTCGCTGATATCGTAATCGCGCACCATATTGTCCAGCGTCGCGCCGGTGATATTCGGCAGGCGGTCAATATCCTCGGGCTGGACCAGCCGGCGCATTACGATCTGCAAGGCGCGCCGCTGCGCGTCGGCGATCGCGCCGAGCTTCGCCTGAACGTCGTCTCTGGCGCTTTCGTCCACCTCCAGGCCGGTGACCTCGAACAGGTCCTGCGCCGCCGCCGGCCCGTGGAACAGGGTGACGAAAACCAGCGCCGCGAGGGCGTTTCGAAAAAAGCGTCCGTGAATCATGTTATCGATCATTGCAAACCATACCGTATGAAGTATCTTGGCGCCTGTTTATACAAGCTTGCCTGCGAGGACGCCATACCAACCGACAGAACCAAGAATGGACTGGATTACCGCGCCGCCGGCGTCGATATCGACGCGGGCGAGGAACTGGTTCAGGCAATCATACCGCTGGCCCGCGGCACAATGCGGCCCGGCGCCGATACCGCGCTGGGTGGATTCGGCGGATTCTTCGACCCCGCCGCCGCCGGCTATCGCGATCCACTGATGGTGGCGGCGACCGACGGGGTGGGCACGAAACTGAAAATCGCGCTCGCCGCCGGCATTCACGATACCGTTGGCATCGATCTCGTCGCCATGTGCGTCAACGATCTGATCGTCCAGGGCGCCGAGCCGTTGGTCTTCCTGGATTATTTCGCCACCGGCAAGCTGGATGTCGCGGCCGCCAGCGAAGTCATCGCCGGTATCGCCGAGGGCTGCCGCCAGGCGGGCTGTGCGCTGATCGGCGGCGAGACGGCGGAAATGCCAGGCATGTACGCCAAGGGCGACTACGACCTCGCGGGCTTTTCGGTCGGCGCGGTGGAACGCGACCAGGTACTGACCGGGGGCGACGTCGCCGAGGGGGACGTAATTCTGGGACTGGCCTCCAGCGGACTGCATTCCAATGGTTTTTCGCTGGTCCGCAAGGTGGTCGAGACGAATGCGCTGGACTGGCGCGCGCCGGCCCCCTTCGAACCGGAGAGTGAACTGGGCGCCGCGTTGCTGACGCCCACGCGCATTTATGTGAAGAGCTGTCTGGCGGCGATTCGCAACGGCGGCGTCCATGCGCTGGCCCATATCACCGGCGGCGGACTGATCGAAAATATCCCGCGCGTCCTGCCGGACGATCTGGCCGCCAGCCTGGACGCATCCAGTTGGGTGGAACCGGCCGTATTCGGCTGGCTGGCGGAAGCTGGCGGCATCAATCGTCATGAGATGTACAGAACATTCAATTGCGGCGTCGGAATGGCGGTAATTGTGGCGCCCGGGGCAGTCGACGCGCTGAGCGGGACTTTTACCGACTCGGGCGAGACCGTATACCGGATCGGCCGGGTAACGGCGCGCGGAGACGGGCCGGCGGTGACGTTCGAGGCCGCCGAATGACCGTGCGGCGAAAGGTCGCTGTCCTGATCTCGGGGCGCGGCAGCAACATGCAGTCGCTGGTACGCGCCTGCGCGGCCCCGGACTATCCGGCCGAAATCGTGCTGGTGCTGTCGAACAGGGCGGACGCCGCGGGGCTGGATTTCGCCCGCGAGGCAGGCATCGCCACCGCCGTGATATCGCACAAGGATTTCCCGGACCGCGCCAGCTTTGACGCGGCGATGGATGCCGAGATCCGACGCCACGGCGCGGACCTGATTTGCCTTGCCGGTTTCATGCGGCTGCTCGACTCTGCGATTATCGAGGCCTGGCGGGACCGCATGATCAATATCCACCCCTCCCTGTTGCCGTCATTCCGGGGGCTCAAGACCCACGAGCGGGCGCTGGAGGCGGGCGTGAAGCTGGCTGGATGCAGCGTCCATTTCGTGCGCCCCGACGTCGATACCGGCCCGATCATCGCCCAGGCCGCCGTGCCGGTATTGCCCGACGACACGCCCGACAGCCTGGCCGCCCGGGTCCTGGAGCAGGAGCATCTGATCTATCCCATGGCGCTGAGGATGGTGGCCGAGGGCCGGGTGCGCGTGGAGGGCGACCGGGCAATCGTCGAGGCGCCGGTGGAATAGGAAAAAGGGCGCGCCCAACGGACACGCCCCTTTTTCTTATTAGCCTGGCCGGCTCCGGCCCGTTCCCCCACC
>JADFVY010000259.1 GCA_015222795.1 Pseudomonadota bacterium
GCCATATCCATGACCTTGTCGCAGAAGCTGGGCACCCATTGAATCAAATGTTCCTCGACGAAACGCTTCTGCACCTGCTGGCAATTAAGGGCGGTATCCTCTTCCTCCCTGGTCCAGGCCGCGGCTTCGAATTCACACAGCTTGCGCATGAATTCCAGTTCGGCGCTGATATGGTCCGGCATTCCCGAAAAATCATCTTCGACAGCCAGCCCGGCCCCTTCCATGAATCTCTTGACCGTTACTGTTGCCTGGCCCCACAGGTCTGCGTCTTTGGCGCTTCCCCGGTCTAAATGGATGGATTCGTGGGGTGAAATATGACCGCCGGGCCCAAGGAACAGTCTGGTGAATTCGATCGCCAGCTCTTCATGAAGCCGATCGTTGGGCAAATCTTGAAAATCGTCGCCCAGCGATAGACCCAGGGCCTCAAAGACACCGAGTATTTCGGGGTCCTTGAGCCTGGTCAGGAACGAGGAGGATGGCTCTTCCTGAAAGACGGCGGTCAGTAGGCCGTATACGTTGGCCCGGGCTGTCGCCAATTCAGCCATCTCAGCATTTCTTGCATCAACCATAATTGCTCCTCGTTCCTGGGTTGGCGTGGATGTCAGGCCCTTTTGACCTGCACCACCGTATCGAACCAGCGCATCCCACCGCTCATCGGATCCGATTTGTTCGGGATGATCTTGTTGGGATGGGTGCCATGCTTGTCCCACCACATGTTCGCGGCGTCGGGATCATTGGCGCCACCACCGGAAATCGGGGACTTCTTGCCCGACCCGTAGACGCCAGAATGCTCGCGTCCCAGCGAATGGGAGATGGCGATAACGCCGGGGACGATGCCCTCGGTGACATAGGCCGTGGTGGTAATTTTGCCGATTTCGCTGGTGACCGTGATCTTGTCACCATTTTTGATACCGCGGGCGTCGGCGGTAGTGGTGTTTATCCAGGCCGGATTGTCGTGCTTGATCTCGGATAGCCATTTGCATTGGGCGGTCCGCGAGTGGGTGTGCACGGCGACCTTGTAGGTGGTCAGGATCAAGTCATCCTTGGCCATCTTCTGGTGCTCGGGGATCGCCGTGTAGGTCGGGAACGCCGGCATGCCCTTGTCGGCGAAGTTGTCGGAGTAGAAGTCCAGGTAGCCCGACTTGGGGAACTTGGTGTTCGGGGGATAGGCCAGAAGGGCCTCGCCCTCGACATTCTGGGCCACGTATGCGCCCTTGGCGCCCTTGGTGCCCAGAAAGCCTTTACTCTTGGCATCGGCTTCGCTTGCCACGCCGGCTTTCTTCCAGTCCCAGTAGACGCCGGTCTTGTCGTCGAGAATGACGCCATCGCCGGAAACATCGACCTTCGCCTCGTAGAAGCCGTAGTTGGGTTTGGCGTTCTTGTCGTGCCAGACGCCGTACTTCCTCATATAGTCGAAGCCGCCGGCTTCCTTCACGCCAGGCGTCATTTCACAGGACTGCTCGACGAAGTCCTTCTTGCTCGAATAGTTGAGCTCGAAGCCGAGCCGTTTGGCCAGTTCCGGCCATACATCGCCCTGGCACCTCGCCTCGCCAAGCGGCTTGACGAGAGGCTGACGAATATAGAACTCGGCAATCTGGTTGGCCGAAACCATGTCCTCCCAATCCCAGCGTTCCAGATAGGTGACGTCGGGCAGGATGATGTCGGCATATTGCGAGGACTCGTCATAGACGATGGTTGAGGTGATCAGGAAAGGCATGATGCTCTCGTCCTGGAAGACCGCGCGAGCCTCGTCGTTGTTGCCGTTGATGAAGGTCGGGTTGTAGCAACTCCACCAGTAGACGCTGGGCCGTCCATGGCTGCCGTCCTTGATCATCGGGATGATCGACTGGCTGACATGATGGGTCGGCCAGGCCGCCTCGCCGGGGAAGCCGTCCTTGATATGCAGCCCCTTGTTCAATTTCGCCTTTGGCGTCGAGGGATGCTTCCAGCCGGCGCCAACCCCCATGACCCGGCCGCCGGCCCGGTCGAGGTTGTTGGTGATTGCCGCCAGCAGCATCGCGGCGCGTTCCTGGTCGGCGCCGTGATAATGCATGACGGTGCCGCGGTAGGTTACCAGACAGGCCGATTTCGCCTTGGCGAAGCCGCGGGCGATATCGCGGATCGTGTCGGCGGAAACACCGCTTTCCTTCGCCGCGAACTCCGGCGTGAACTTGGACACCTGTTCCTTTACGGCGGCGATCCGCTCATCCACCGAGGCGTTATGATCGGCCGTGACCCTCATGAATTTGAAGTGGTCTTTCTTGTACAGCCCCTCGTTCATGATGACGTTAATCATGGACAGCATCACCAACCCGTCCATGCCGACATTGATCGGGATCCATTTGGTCGATTTGGCGGCGGTGTTGGATAGCCGCACGTCGAACGTATAGAACGGAACGCCACGATCGACGACCGCCCGGATCAGACGATGCGAAGTCGGGATGTGGTTGGTATGGGTTTCCAGGTTGTTGCTGCCGAAATTCACGATGAAATCGGTATTGTCATAGTCCCAGTTGTCATACATTCCACCCCACAGGCTCTCCTGTCCGACCCATTTCGAGCCTTCGCAAACAGAGGTGTGGTTGCCGATGGTCGAGGTTCCGTATGCGGCCAGGAAGTCGCCGGTGACCGCCCATTGCGAGGCTTTGTGGCGGCCGTAGGCATACATGAACTGCTCTGGCGTGCCGGCGTCGCGCAACGGCTTCAACTTGGACGCAATGATATCCAGGGCTTCGTCCCAGGATATCCTTTTCCATTTATGCTCGCCGCGTTTGCCGACGCGCTGCATTGGATGAAGGATGCGGTCCGGGAAATAGACCTGATTGATGCCGGCCTGGCCCTTGGCGCACAGCACGCCTTCGGTACGGATGGATTCAGGATGTCCCTCCAGCTTCATCAGCCGGCCGTCCTCGACAAAGCCCATCATGGCGTCGCGGGTCACGCAACCCCAGCAGGCGGTCGGAATGGCTTGTCTTTCCTTGCCGGTGGCGGGCGAAAAATCGCGTCCGCCCGCTTGCAGTTTAACAGTTCCGGCTAGTGCACTCTTGCTGTCGCCCAGGTCCGCCGCGAGAACGGCGCCGCTGGCCCCAGCCAAAGTCATGAAGTTACGTCGGTTCAGTTTTTGCATTTCTTTACTCCTTGTCTGGCTGGCGTCCTATGGGATCAGATCCATGAAATGGTCCAGCTTGCCCTTGGTTCGCGGCGTGTAAGTGGCCTTCATGACGTTGTCCGGATCGATGTAGAACACGTTCGGCCTGGTGCCTTCGTCTGGCAGCAGAACGTTGTCCGGATTCTTCAGGCCATATTCCTTGACCAGTTTCGAGACTTCGCTTTCGGGATCATTAAGATCGCCGAAGATGCGCGCCTTGCCCTGGCAGGTGTTGACGCAGGACGGCTCAACGCCATTGTCGACCCTGTGTGCGCACATATCGCACTTCTCGATTCCGTTGTTCTCCGGCTTAAGGCCGGACTTGACGAACGGGTTGAAGGAACGGACGCCATAGGGGCAGCCGTCGATGCATTTGCCGCAGCCGATGCATTGTTCATTATCCACCAGAATCAGGCCGTCGGGACGCTTGTAGGTGCCGCCGGACCGATAGCGGATCTTCGTTCCGTCGGGCGCTGTATAGCTGGCGCGCTCGCCGGGGAACTGGGGGCAGACCTTGACGCAGGGCGGGACACCGTCCTTCTCGCTGCCTTCGCAGTGGTTGCACATGATCGGCAGGAAGTCCTTGCGCGTATCGGGGAACTTGCCCGACGTCTTTTCCTGGATCACGGTGCGGAACCGGCCAAGGGCAACGCCGTTCTCGGCCTTGCAGGCCACGGTACAGGCCCTGCAGCCGATACATTTGCGCATATCCATGACCATGCCCCAGCGCGGCGGGTTGCCCGCGGCGTCGGCGGTCCGGGATTCAGTTGCCAGGGCCGCCGCCCCGAGCGCGGCCGTGCCGCTACCCTTAAGCACGGCCCTCCGGCCGACCTTTGTTTTTCTTATGCTGTTCATCTCGTCTGCCTCCTTTGCATGGGTTTTCTCCTTCGCAGTCGCTTGATTTGGATCATTCGAATGTCCTCATCTTTTGCCGCCTCAGTTTTCGCTTTCCAGCAGTGCGATGGCGTCGTCGAAACTGCCAATCGCCTCGTCCAGGATGGTGATCGAGTATTTCTTGTTGTGGACGCCGTTGCCGACCCTCACGACGTTCAGGAATTCCTGGCCCGCCGCGACCAACCCGCTGGCTTCCGCCAGTTTCCCGGCATCGATGTTTCCTTCCGCCGCTGCCAGTTTTTCCAGGGCTTCGGCTTCTACCTCCCCGGTGAAGGCGAGTTCCTTGTCGACCTGCTTCTTCCAGTCGCCGAGCATCTTTTTGTGTTCGGGCGTATGACAGTCGGCGCAGGTGTCGGGCGCGCCGGTCCTTACCGCGTGCCCCCGGCTCAGCCTCTTCTCGAGGTGGCAGGCCATGCAGTTGGTATTCACGTTGTACATAAGGTGGGGCGTGGCGCGGATGCCCTCGGCAACGGGCACGCCGGCGAGCAGGATTTTCTGATATTTGTGCTGGTTCTGGTGGCACAGACTGCAATCCTCCCGGACAAAGTCCAGATGGTCGGTCCGGTTCTTGTGTTCGATCACGCCATGACAGTCGAAACAATCCGCGCGCGGTTCGCTGACATGGGCGTCATGCATCAGCTTGCCGTCTGTCGCCTTGGCCAGCAGATCCTTGCTCCGGTTATGGCAGGTCAGACAGCCGTTGGAGACAACGTTCCCGGTGTTGATTTCGCCGGTGCCCTTGACGACCTCGAAGTGGCAGCCTTCACAGGCCACTCCCGCTTTCTTGATCGACTGATGGGTAATGGATTTGGTCAGGGCTTCGCCTTCACCCACCTGGGACTGAAGGGATTTGGTCGGGATGGTGTGGCAGATGTCGCATTTCGATGCGCCCTGGTTGAAGTCGATCGTGGCCCTCTGCCGGAAGCTGATCTTCTCGATCGCGTGCTCCCCGAACGTTACCGTCTCGACCTCCGCTTTCGCGAGGTCGTGCTTCTCCAGCTTGAGGTGGCAGAGGAAACAAATTTCCTTGGGAACTTCGAAATGCTTCTCGGCCGTAACCTTGAAGTGGCAGTTGTCGCAGGCCACGTTCCGGCCCCCGAGACCCTTCTCGAAGTGAATCTTGTGCTTGAACACGGCCTTTTCGGTGAATTTCAGCTCCTTGTCCTGAAACGCCTCCTTGGCGTGACAGCCGGAGCGCAGACAGGCGCCGTCTTTCACCACGGGCCTGATCGGCAACGGGGCTTCGGGATCGTAAAGGTAGGCGGCAAGGTGTCTCGCGCCCTCCATCTGTGCCTTGAACGATTTCTTCTCGCCGGGCAGGAAATGGCACTCGACGCACTCGGCCCGTTTGGCGCCGGGTGTTTTGGGGGAGAAGTGGCTGGACGATTTCCAGGCCGCGAACTGCTCGTCCATCGCATGGCAACTGCCGCCACAGAACTCCGATGTCGAGGTGTAGGCGTTTCCGGCGTAATACAGGACACCCGCGCCGACCAGCATAACGGCAACGAGTGCGATGGCGGCAAGTGCAATGGTTGCCTTGCGAACTGTGTAAGCCCCGGATAGCAAAGGACAATCACCTATCTAATTAATTGCGAGGAACGGCCTCGCAAAATTGATGGTTAAAAGTCCCTCTTGCCCGTTTGGGCGTGGTGGTTGCTGTTTTCAAGCACCTTGCTGAACCACCTTCGCCCTCGTCACCTGGAACAATGCATGTCCATCGGTGATTGCGAAGGTCCTCGCAATAGCTGTGCCAAAGGGTAACATCTTAAAAAGAATAGGATTTTATATATTGCACCTGCGAACGCATGTTCGGAAAATCGGACATAACCATAAAATTAATATGGATAAGCGAACGCCTCAGCTTTCCTCGACCCTGGAAAATCCAAGCTTGTGCATTTTCTCCCACAGCGTGGTTCGCGAGACCCCCAGCATGTCGGCCGCTGCTTTCAACTGGCCGTCGGTGATAAACAGAACACGTTCGATATGGCGTTTTTCCGCCTGATCGCGAATTTCCTTCAGGGTTGGTATCTCGGACTCGCCGTCGGCGCCCAGAATATCGGGAAACAGGTCGTGCACGCTGATGCGGGGGTTGCGGGCGATCGCGATCGCGCGTTCGACCCGGTTGCGCAGCTCGCGGATATTGCCGGGCCAGTCGTGGGCCAGGATGGCCTCTTCGGCGGTCACCGTCATGGACCTGACATCGCGCCGGAAGCGCGTGGCGAAATAGGAAAGATAGCCGCGAACCAGCGCCAGGATGTCTTCGGGATGTTCGCGTAGCGCCGGGATCGGGATCGGGATTACATTAATTCGGTAAAACAGGTCCTCGCGGAATCGTCCCGCCGCCACTTCGGATTCAAGGTCGACATTGGTGGCGCAGACGATCCGCGCCTTGAAAGTAATATGCTTTTCGCCGCCAACACGCGTGAAATCGCGTTCCTCCACCAGCCGCAACAGTTTCGACTGCAGCGTCGGCGACAGGTCGCCGACCTCGTCGAGGAACAGTATCCCCTCATCTGCCCTTTCCGCGTAGCCCAGGTGACGTTCGTGGGCGCCGGTGAAGGCGCCGCGTTCGTGGCCGAACAACTCGCTCTCCATCAGTTCCGAGGGAATCGCGGCGCAGTTGACGGCCATGAAGGGGTCGTTCTTGCGCGGTGATACCTGGTGCAGGAACCGGGATGCGACTTCCTTGCCGCTGCCGCTTTCGCCGGTAAACAGGACACTGCTTTCCACGTCGGCGATGCGGCGCAGCATGTCCTCGATGTTGCGCATGGCTTTCGATACGCCCAGCGAGCGCTGGCTGATTTCCTCTTCCCGCGGATTCCAGTTCGTCAAATGGGCGATGCGACCCAGAAACTCGTCCATCTCGAAAGGTTTTGTCACATATTCGTCGGCGCCCTGGCGGATCAGCCTGACCGCCTGTTCGATATCGCCAAAGGCTGTGATGAACAGCACCGGGGTCGAGTGGAGATTTGGCAGCGCTTCGGTAAATACTTCCTCGCCGGTCATGTCGGGCAGGCGAATATCGCAGATCAGCACGTCCGGCCGCTGGTCTCCGATGCCGGAAATTGCCTCGCGGCCGGTTCGCCACCAGACCGGATCGTAGCCTTCCAGATTGAGGCGTTGTACCAGCGATCCCCCCATGATCACGTCGTCCTCGACTATTCCCACCTGCACGCGGTCATGCGACTGCATCGAGTTTCTCCTCCCGTTCGCCGACGGGAATGAACAAACGGATGGTCGTTCCCTCCGTCGGTGATGTTGCGATATCGAAATGCCCGTTCAGGCGCAGAACCAGGCGCGCGGCGGTCCAGGTGCCAAGGCCCGTGCTGCCCGAAGGGGGCAGGGTTTCCCACGTTGCGTCGTGCATCAGGGCCGCCACCGATTCCGGCAGTCCAGGGCCGCTGTCGGCGATGGTGACGACAAGCTTGCCATCCGCGATTCGGGCATCCAGGGAAACCGTTCCGTTGACCGGCGAGGCGGTGCAGGCGTTCAGAAGCAGGTTGAGGGTGGCCTGCCTGACGGATGCGCCATCGACGGGAACTTCGTCGGGCAATTGGTTTACCCAGTCCAGGCGAAGAAGGCGGCGAACCGTTTCGTGATGCACCAGGAACTGCAGATCCTCCAGATCCTTGCGCGACAGCATGCCCGGTTCGTCGCCGCCCTTGTAGGTAACCAACGTGGCGCGCACGACGTTGCGGATGCCGATCAGGCCGCGCTCCAGCAGGCCCAGCGAGGTTTCCCGAACTTCGGGCTTGTCGCCGTGGCGGCGCAGCGTATCCACCGCGTTCATCATGCCGCCCAGCGGGTTATTGACTTCATGGGCCATGCCGGATGCCAGTTTGCCCAGAAGTGCGAGTTTTTCCTCGTCGGCCAACCGGCGGGTCAGGATCCGCCGCTCGTCCAGGGCATCGGCCATGGCATTGAACCGCCGGAACAGGCCGGCGAATTCAAGGCTCTGGCGTTCGATTTCGCTGCCGGGAATACGTTTCGTCTCGCCGGACCTGATTTGCTCCACATGCCTTGTGAGAACGGAAACCGGCTGGAGCATATGGCGCACTACCATATAGCCAACCGCGGCCAACAGTAGTGTCAGGAAGGAATTTGCGGCAATCAGGGCGAACAGAACCTCACGGCGTTCCCGGATCAGTTCGCCAAGATCGATCTCGGCGTAAATGTGCCCCAGCGTGAAGTTGTCGCTGGTAAGGTCGCGCCGAACCCATGCGACCTTGGCGCTTTCATGAATGGTCATGTTGCCGCCGGACGTAAACCGGTCGCGCAATGCCGCGGGAACCAGA
Organism: Pseudomonadota bacterium; assembly: GCA_015222795.1. Taxonomy (GTDB): domain Bacteria; phylum Pseudomonadota; class Alphaproteobacteria; order UBA8366; family JADFVY01; genus JADFVY01. The sequence continues at coordinate 8,338 of JADFVY010000259.1, forward strand.
CTGTTGATGGGAAACCGCGCGGGCTCGGAGGCTGCCAGGATGCGGCCGTTGGGCAGGGTTACAATGGTGTACCGGGCCTTGAGCCCCTCATAACCGCTTCGGGCGCGATCCAGCGCATCGTATGTCTCCCAGATATCCTGCGTCGGCAGATGGGGCGCGACGGCGGTGGATATTCCGTCCAGATAGGCGCCCGCGAGGCGGGTCAGGTTCTTCTCCTGGCTTTCCGAGATGCGCGCCAGCACGGCCTGGGAAATAACCGTCGCAACCGCGACCATCATGAGCGCAACCAGCAGCGGAACCTTCACGCTGAGCGGCCAGTTACCCGGATTTATGCGCCAGGTCTTCATGCCTGATCCCTGACCAGTTTGACGTTTCGCGCGATGCCCTCGAACAATCGGTCGTCGCCTTCCACAAATCCGTCGAGATGCAATGTCGACAGAATCTGCCGGCCCCTGGGATGGTTTGGCATGTCGAACAGCGCCTGTGCGACATGCTGGACTGTCTTGCTGTCGCGCGACGCCCTGGTGCATGCAATCGGCGGAAATCCAAACCATTCCGACTTTCGGACGACCCGGGTGCGCAAGACCATTTCACGCTGCAGGCTGTTCATGACATCCCAGACATAACCATCGACGCTGCCGCTGTTGGCAAGGCCGGATGAAACCGCCCGGATGACATTGCGGTGCCCGTATGTGAAGAAGGTGTCGGTAAAGAACGTCTCCGGCGTTTCCTCCAGCCTTGCCAGCAGCGCGCGGGTCACCAGAAAGCCGGAATTGCTGTCCGGATCCGAAAAGGCATGAACCTGGCCCTTGAGATCGCTGAGCGATCTGGCCTGGCTTTTTGCGCCGGCGAGAAGATAGGCCTGATATTCCGGCCGGCCGTTATAAAGCGGGATGGCGAGCAGCGAGAGGCGGTCGCGGTACTGCACATAGGGAAATCCGCAAATCCACGCCGCGTCCAACTGGCCGGACAGCAGCATCAGCGTGATTTCCTGATAGGTGCGTTTCTTGATCAGCGCGACAGGCCGGCCGATCTGGTCGCTGAGATACTGCTCCAGACTGGCCAGCAGTTGGGTATCGGAGTCCAGGAACACCGGCGTCAGCCCGAACCGGACCGGCGATTCCTCCGCCCGCGATACGCCGGACGCCAGCAAGGCCGCCCCACCGGCGGCCAATACCGAGCGGCGACCCCACAGGGACCGCCTGATTATCTGCTTGCCCTTCAACGCCGTCCTCCCGCAGTAGCCGTTGAGGCCTATTTAGCGGTAATCATAACGTATTTGGACCTGGGAATCCATGACGACCCGACTCAACGTCCCGTGACGGCGGCTACTGAGCGCCCTTCCCCCGGCGCTGGCGCGCTCACGGCTGCTCGGCGTTGAACCACTCGGCATAGGCCGGGCGCGCGTTCAGGCGCTCGTAATAGGCGGCGACGGCGGGGCAGGGGGGCTTGTCGGCGGGCATTTGCATCCAGCGGTTTACCCCGGCCCCCATCAATATGTCGGCCAGGGTGAAATCCGGCCCCGCCACGAAGCCGCCGGTGCGGCCCAGATGGGCGTCCAGGATCGCCACGCGCGCCGCGCAGGCCGCCAGCGATTCGGTGATCTTGCCCTGATCGTCATAGGCCGGGTTCTTGCGGATCAGCGCGTGGAAGGCATAGCGGAAACTCTGGCCGAAATTGGTGCCGTACCAGTTCATCCACTGCTCGACGACGGCGCGTTCCCGTAACTCGGCCGGATAGAGATCGTCGCGCCCGTGCTTCTGCGCCAGATAACGCACGATCGCATCCGATTCCCAAAGCACGAAATCCCCGTCGCGAACAACAGGCACCAGCCCATTGGGATTAAGCGCCAGATATTCGGGTGTTTTCACATCGCGAAACCCCTGCCCCCAGTCCTCGCGCTGGTAATCCAGCCCGATCTCGCCGCAAAGCCAAAGCACCTTGCGAACATTAATGGAACTGGCCCGGCCCAGAATGGTCAGCATGATCGATTACCCCCCGTTGGTTCCCGCCGTCATCGGCGA